>JBCDFK010000399.1:0-3151 GCA_039178065.1 Pseudomonadota bacterium
ATGGAAAATGGAGCGAATGTGGTTTCGGGTTGCAGAACATTGAGTGCAATGAAAGCCTCAGGAACGCCGTATAGTCCGGCAGGGTTTTCGTAGAATGTTTGTTCACTCGTTCCAGCTTGGCGCGGTTTCACAAATACTGGCGGGGGTACCAGCTCTCCATCTGCCCGAATAATGCGCATGGGTGTGAGCGTTTCGCCGCTTGTCGATTGCAGGGCAATTTGTGTAGCGCCAGTATTGGCAGAAAAGTCAGCGATGCGGCGCAGCATATCGACGAACGAACCGCTGATCGGCAGGTTCGACCATGTGGCTTCAGCGGTGACATGGAACAGCACGATACTGCCTTTGCCGCGGCGCGCGCCCGTGACCAGAGGCGTTCCATCCGCAAGACTAGACCATGTTTTTTCCGCAAGATTTGGGTCGGGTTCAGCCAGCAATTGCCGGTTTACGCTTACATCCAAAGGAGCTTGCAGTTCGGCAAATGGGCTGTTGGACGGAAAAGGTGCAACGATTTGTGGTTCTGTCCACGTTAGGGCGCCACCTAATGCACGCTCGCCAGCACGCAACGCCACGGGTAGAAATGGATCATTTTCCGCAGACGCCGCAAGGCGCGGACCCGCAAAGCGAACCAATGTACCGCCAGCTTCCAACCATTGAGCAATGTTGTTCTCGACAGAATTGGGCAAGACGCCGATATCTGCCATGACTATCACGGCGGGGCCTTGCTCGATGATTTCTGGGATGTCTTTCGTCAAATCATTATGCCGTGGACGCACAATATCTGCATAGGGTCCAATGGCGCGCTCGATATAGTAAAGTGGCGACAATAGTGGCTGGGCTTCATCGCCAGCCAGGCCACTGAATAATGCAAACCGGCGGCGACGATTATTTTCATCAAGAAGATAAGTGGATGCTGCGTGCGATTGCTCGCTAATGCGCAGTGTTGCGATATCGTTACGAAGATCGAACGGTGCTTCAATGGCTGCAATGGTTTCATTTGCGCCATCTTCGAAGCTCGTTGTTGCTGTGGCCAATAAGCGACCTTTCTCGTCTTGCGCAGTTACTTCAAAATCATCGCCAAGCGCACTTTCTGGCGGTCGAATGAGCGTAACTTCCAAGGCATCAGTTCGATTTTCGGCATTTGTGAGCGCCACGAGCTTTTCGATCGCTCCATTGAACAGCAAAGTCTTGCTGATGTTGCTATTATCGATAGTGCTGAAAGAAGCTTGGTCATCCTCTAGGGCAATGCCGTCGGCTAAGACAGCTAATGTGGCATTTTCGCTGGCGGGGCTTGCTTCAACCAATTTTCCAAGTGCTTGAGCGCGGTTTGGATTGGCAGCAATAGGTTCAAAGGTTGCAAATATCGCGGCAGCGGTCGCGGCATCGAGCAAATTGACAGGTGCATTGGGCGGTGCAACGGTCGCGCTAATAGCGATAGATTTACCTTGTTCACCAGCTTGTTCGATCAGCGCTGCGCCTGTGCGCTGACGTGCTTCCCAATCAGTGGCCGATGCCCAAGAATTATCAATTAATATGAGGAGTGGACCATCTTCCAATGCCATTTCCTCTTGCGGATTAAGCAAAGGCCGCGCCAAAGCAAGAATGACCAAGCCAGCCAACACTAAGCGTAGTAATGTGAGCCACCAAGGGCTTTTGGCTGGTGTTTCCTCTCGTTTAATCAGCATTTGCAGGATGCGCAGCGGCGGAAAAACTTCTGTATCTGGTTTGGGTGGCGTTAAACGCAAGAGCCACCAAATCACAGGAAGAGCGATGAGGCCAAAAAGAACTGCGGGCACTGCAAAGGCGAGGGGAAGGCCAAACATCAAGCAGCCCCCTTATGCGTAGTGGACGCTGGATTGCCAGAAAAATATCCATGCAACAGGACCAAGGTTTCCGAAGCCAATTTATCTGTGCGGCTTACGGTGTAACTGCCGCCATAAGCGCGGCAACGCGCGCGCAGGGTTTCCCGTCTTGCGATGTAAAGTTTGCGATACTCATCACGCCAATCCTCGGCCCGACCAGCGGTTAACCGCACGCCGGATTCAGGATCAAGAAATTCTGTGCGACCACCATAGGGAAACTCCTCTTCCGCGGGGTCGGTGATTTCTACCAGATGCATCCGTGCGCCCTGGCTTGCCAGCTGGTCGATCAACATAAGCGTTTCGGCAGGATCGGCCAAAAAATCGCTGATTAAAACGCAATCGCTGTGTCGTTGTACAAGGTTTAGCGGCGGCGTATCAGGTTCATGTTCACCAATAGTTGCGAATGCCGTTGCCAAGCGTTCAGCACCATTGCGACTGGCGGCGGGTTTGAGCAGCCCTGGATAGCCAATGCGTTCGCCCCCGCGTGATAGCAATTCGGCCAATGCAAATGCGATGACCAAGCTACGCGATTGCTTTGAGACATCTGCCTGGGCTGACTGGAAAAACATTGATGGGCTTTTATCGACCCAAAGCCAAATAGTGTGCGCTGCTTCCCATTCCATATCACGCACATAGGTTTGATCATCGCGCGCGGAACGGCGCCAATCAATGCGGGCCAGTGTCTCGCCTTGTGCATAGGGACGATGCTGCCAGAATGTTTCTCCGATACCGCGTTTTTTTCGTCCGTGCCATCCTGCCATTACAGTATTAGTTATGCGGCGTGCTTGCACCAGCAGCTCCGGCACAAGCGCTGCGCGCTGGTGCGCGCGTGAGAGCGCATCCTTGTTGCTTACAGCTTTTGTGGATTGGCCGATGGGCGCCATGGAAATCGCGTTCTCCTAATCGAGCGCCGAGACGAGGTCTTTGATGACACTCTGGACGGTCATACCTTCAGCCCGCGCTGCAAAAGTGAGCGCCATACGGTGTTGCAAGACCGGCTCAGCCAATGCTTTTACATCGTCGATGGAAGGCGCAAATCGACCGTCATAAAGCGCCCGCGCACGCGCACACAACATAAGTGCTTGGCTGGCGCGGGGTCCCGGACCCCAAGAGATATGCTTGTCAGTTGTTTCAACGCCGTGGCCCGGTCGCGCCGAGCGTACCAGCTTCAGAATACTATCAACCACGCTTTCAGGTACCGGCATCCGGCGCACAAGGTTTTGCAACTCCTGCAATTTCTCGGGGTTGATGACGGCGGATGCCGTTCGCTCATTCGTGCCTGTGGTTTCTAG
>JBCDFK010000400.1:0-3147 GCA_039178065.1 Pseudomonadota bacterium
CCCGTATTTTCCGCTGGATGATGGTAGCGTCAGTTCTAGTAGCAACCAGCAGCACAATTATCGGTATTTACATCAGCTTCTTCATTGATTCCGCACCAGCTCCAACAATCGTGCTGGTGATGACGTTATTCTTCATCGCAGCTTTCATCCTTGCCTCCAAGAAACCGCTTCCAGAAGAGTCGCGTCACTAGACCATTAGGGCAATGAAAATCGATACTGCGTGGTCTGCTGCAGCTTTTGCCCCGGCATCAATATCGCACTAGGAAAATGCGAATGGTTGATCGCATCTGGCCAGATTTGAGCCTCCAGACACAGGGCGCCGCCAGAAACATAGTCAATGCCGTCCAAACCGGTTATTTTGCCATCCAGATGCAGCGCAGAGAACAGCTGTATTCCCGGTTCCGTTGTCGAAACATCCATTTGAACGCCCGATGAAGGTGCTACGACACGCGCTACATCAGTTAAATGCCGCCTTTGTTCAGCCAGGCAAAAATTTATGTCATAGGCATGAAAATTGCCGATTGGTCGAAGTGCGCGAAAGTCATATTGGCTGCCCGACACTTCAACCAGTTCCCCGGTAGGTGCCATGCCACCATCTAGTTCGCAGACTTCGCCAGCTCCAATTTGTAGTCGATGCAAATTGACATCGCTACTGCCACCATCTTCTAAATTGAAATAAGCATGATTGGTCAGATTGCAGATGGTCGGCGCATCCGTCTGAGCTTCAAGCGCAATGTCCAACACGCCATTTTCGGTTAAGGAATAGTAGCATCGCGCATGCAAATTTCCTGGATAACCCATATCGCCATCAGAACTCTCAAGTTCCAAAATTACTTTAAAATCAGTCGCTTCAGCAATTTTCCAGACTCTATTTGCGAAGCCATTTGGTCCGCCATGCAATTGATGTGTTTCGCCATGCACCTTAGCCAGCGCATGCATCTTGCCAGCTAACTTAAATTGTCCGTTTGCGATGCGATTGGCACAACGTCCGGCAATGGCACCAGCATAAAATCCGTGATTTTCGTAAGTCTCAATATCGTCAAAGCCAAGCACCAGCGGTGCATTGTGCCCCTTAATGCGCAAATCCTGGAGGCTAGCACCATAGGTAATAATCGCTGCAGACATACCCTCTCTTTTGAGCGCAACGCGGTGAACGTCATGCCCGTCGGTCGTTTTACCCCAATGCTCGATATTGTTAGCCATTGAGTTTATTTAGAGACCTAGCCCGCCAACGCAAACATATTTTGTATCCAGATAGTCTTCGATGCCTTGATGGCCGCCCTCTTTGCCAAGGCCAGATTGCTTCAAGCCGCCAAATGGTGCCTCCGGCGTTGCAATAACGCCTTCATTGATGCCAACCAATCCGTATTTTAACTCTTCCATCATGCGCCAGGCACGACCCAAATTCTGGGTGTAAACGAAACTTGCCAATCCATAGATTGTATCGTTGGCCATTGCGACCGCTTCTTCTTCTTTTTCAAATTTGAAGACCGGCGCGACCGGGCCAAACACCTCTTCTTGACTGATACACATATCCTGCGTTGCATTTTCAATAACGGTCGGTTCAAAAAAAGTTCCGCCCAAAGCGTGCGGCTTGCCACCGGTAACGACTTTGCCACCTTTGCTGACCGCATCATCCACCAATTCCTGCACTTTGCCCATCGCCGTTTCATTGATCAGCGGTCCTAAGACCACGCCATCAGCGGTACCATCACCCACCTTCATGGCAGCACTCGCCTGTCCAAGTCGCTTTACGAACTCGTCATATATGCCAGCTTGAACATAGAATCTGTTGGTGCAGACACATGTTTGGCCCGCATTTCTAAATTTGGCGGCCATGCCGCCAGCAATAGCAGCATCTATGTCGGCATCATCAAAAACGACGAATGGCGCATTGCCGCCAAGTTCCATGGAAACTTTTTTCACATTGTCGGCTGACTGGGTAAGCAGAATTTTGCCCACACGTGTTGAGCCTGTGAAACTGATTTTTCGCACGATATCATTGCTGCATAATTCTTTGCCAATTGCCGAAGAATCGCCAGTAATCACATTGACCACACCAGCTGGTATGCCCGCCATTTCTGCCAAAACGCCCCAGGCGAGACCAGAAAAGGGCGTAAACTCTGAGGGCTTAATGATAATTGTACAGCCCGCGGCTAGTGCAGGACCCAATTTGCGAGGAATCATCGAAGATGGGAAATTCCACGGCGTGATCGCTGCGACCACACCGACCGGCTCTTTCATGACCATCAGCCTGCGCGAAGCAATTGGGCTAGGCACCAAATCGCCATAAACGCGGCGGCCTTCTTCAGCAAACCAACGGATATAGGCGGCCGAACTGCCAACTTCCCCTCGCGCTTCTGCAATCGGCTTACCCTGCTCTAGTGTTAGTAGTTGCGCCAGCTCTTCTTGGTGCTCCAAAACCAGATCATGCAGTTTCATCAGATAATTAGCACGTTCTAGTGCGGTGGTTTTACGCCAAGTTTTCTGCGCTTCATCAGCTGCATCAATCACACGCTTGGTTTCTGCCGCACCGCATACAGGAATACTGCCAATAGTCTCGCCATTTGCCGGATTAAGCACCGCAAGTGTCTCGCCACTATCGGCGGCAACCCAGTCACCGGCGAGGTAATTGGTTTCGCGTAAAAATTGACTATCGGCCCGTGACATATTCGTTCTCCCGTCTTCGGCAACCTTGTGGCGCTCAGCTAAATTCCATTTGCTCTCTTGGACCCAAATCCCCAGAGTCGTCAAACAAGTTTTGGGCAATTCGCATTGTTTCAATTACGCCCTTTTACTTAACGCATAAAACGGTTAGACAGCGCCAAAGCAAATACAAATATCAGCCAGCATCTTCGATGGCCGGCAAAAAAGAACAAAGAGGACTGAAACGTGGCAACAACATTTGAAAATGTGGCGGATATTATCGCTGACACATGTGAAATCGACCGCGATGCAATCACACCCGATAGCCACACGATTGATGATTTGGGCATCGACAGCCTTGATTTTCTAGACATTGTTTTCGCAATTGATAAAGAATTCGGCATCAAAATTCCGCTTGAACAATGGACCCAGGACGTCAATGACGGCAAAGTTCCAACCGAAGAGTATTTTGTGCTTAAAAACCTTTGCAGCAAGATCGAC
>JBCDFK010000401.1:0-3146 GCA_039178065.1 Pseudomonadota bacterium
CTGAAATTGCTTCATTCAAATTGAAAATAACTTCTTCGGTTGCAGATTGTTGTGCAGCACGTTCAGCCGCTTCTTTCCATGTATCACGTGCCAAATCTGGCGTTCCAGACAGTGAGTAATGCCGAGCTAATTGCTCAGGTGTTTTGCTTGCAATTTCAGGAAACTGGAGTGCAATCACGTCAGCAATAGTTCTATGCAATGCACGTGCCTGACTAGGCAGAAGAAGTTCGTATGCAGCGTCCTGAATCAGCGCATGTCGGAAGAGATAATAAGTGCCATCACCTTCTCCATGTCTCACAAGCACCTTTGCATTGATCAGTTGATCAAGTCGCGTCCTGACTACTTGTTCTGAAAGTCTGGAAATTTCCGCAAGCATTTCTGGAATAATCGACCGACTTATTGCGGCACAAACAGAAACAAAGTCTCGGGGAACAACCAAGTTATCGATCAATGCTGTCAAAAGATCCTTGAGGGTTGATGGCAAAGAGAGAGCATCGTTCTGAGAATGGTCTGAGTTCATTTTTGCCAATCTGTGCTCAACCATACGCACCATTTCTTCCAAAAAGAGAGGTACCCCACCCGTCTTGGTAATGATCTGAGCTTCGAGCTCCGGAGAAATATCGAATGACCCCGCCAAAATTCCTAACATTTGCCTAGATTGGCTCTCTCCGAGGCGAGTTAACGTGATCGAAGTGTTATTTGCATGGCCAATCCAAGGGGGTTCATAGTCCGTGCGGTACGTGCATAGGATCAGGACTGGGGCGCTTTTGAGATGCTCAACTAAAAATCCAATAAGCTCCTCAGAAGATGGGTCAACCCAATGCAGATCTTCAAACAACAACACAAGTGGTTTCTTATCTGCAAGCCGTTGCATGGCCGCGACAAAGACCTCCAAAAACTGTTCTTTCATTTGTTCTGGCGGTGTGGAGGGTTGCTCCGGCAGTGTTGGTAGCGGGATCGAGAGGAAATGCGCAACGACTGGAAGCGCAGCTTTTTGATCGTCCGTCCACTTGGACAGCAGGCGTTGCAGCTTGGCAAGGCGTTGGCTTTCCGTGTCTTTTCTAGCAAATCTTGCGGTTTGAGCGATTGCCTGAGTCACGGGAAAAAAGACGCTTCCAGAGTGATTTGGCAGGCATTGAAAGTTCAGTCGTAATCTATCCTTTGTAGAGACCGTTTCATTGAATGCCTCGACAAGCCGTGACTTACCCATTCCCGCTTCACCACAAATCGAGACCACTTTAGTGCCGTCCACTCGCACATCGTCCCAACATTTTTTGAGTTGAAGAAGTTCAGATCCACGCCCAACCATCGGCGCGATACTGCCACGCTGCCTAGCCCTAAAACGCAATTCGGCCTCGTTTACGCCATGCACCCACCAAATATCGACCGGTTCAGAGAAGCCTTTGAATTCATAGGACCCAAGCGGTTTACAATCGAAGTTTCGACCAAGCAGCTCTCTGGTGTCGCTGCTTACTGCAACTGTACCTGGATCAGCTACGGCCTGGATACGTGCTGCTAGGTTTGGGACATCGCTCAATGCCAGCCCATGGCCACCACGAGACTCAACTACGACATTGCCGGTTGCGATACCAATTCGCGCCTGCATAGGTTCTCGGCCTTGAGACGCCAGTTCAGCCATATTTCGGCAGATTTCAATTCCAGCAAGTACAGCTCGCTCCGCATCGTCCTCTTCGGCCTTGGGATAACCAAAGTATGCGACGACGCCATCGCCTTGAAACTGGGCTAAATGGCCATAATGGGCAGCGATCGCTTTTGTACAAAGAGATTGGTAGTCGTGTAGAAGATTTCTATATGTCTCAATATCAAGCTCCTCAGAAAGTTGAGTAGAACCGACAAGATCAGAAAACATCAAGGTAAGGTGGCGAACTTCAGGGGCCTTGGGTGCATTTTTCTTAGGGTGCGCCGTCTGTGTCATCTGCGAGATTGCGACTAGCATTCGCCTACGCGGCCCAATGGGAAGTCCGATTTCTATGAGATCGTTCTTCGTTAGATTGGGAAGGTCCGATACGCGAACATCTTGCTCTAAGAATGCCTCTGCGTACTGACTAAGACCATGCAATTCCAACCATTTTTCGAGTTCGTCGGGCATATCTAGCCTCCCAAACCCCGCTATCAATTGCTAAGGGCGGTAAAGAATCTAATGGAAGGGGTCTTTGAAAGACATACACCAATCCGCCAACCCCCGGTCGTATTGCCCTCGCTGGACTAACAATCATCCTGTCGCTTGATGGGCAAAACACTCTTTCAGCTTACAGCACTGGGGTAATTCCCCAAAATTGTTTGCGGCATGCAGGCGTGGATGGGAGTTAGCCACCACACAAGCAACAGCCCGGCGGGCTTTTGGACACCCGAAAGTTGATCGACTTTCTAAATCCCTAGTCGTAAAAGACTGAGCTAAAAATCGCCTGATCTCAGGTGTCGCAGCTCTTTTACAACACGATGGTAGGCTACTCGTTCGAAAGCTCGACTAGCTTAACCAAGCGCTCAATGTTGACTTGACGCGAGACTTTTTGAGAAAGCAGACATTTGTAATAACTTACTGAAAGATTGGTTTGTTACACTCTGCATGAATTCGTGGTTTCAGATCTGCCGCCGGTTGCCGAAATGGCCGCATTTCCTTCTGTCATGCAGCGGGAGAAATTCGGCGGTACGCCGCACCGGAGCGCTGCGGGCGCAAGCAGTATAAAATCAAGAGGTCGGGTGAGGGCTCGCATTGGACCTTAGCTGCAAGGGGTGCGGATAGCGGAAGGGCGGGACAAAGCTCCAATTCACCGCTTAGCAGCATCCTTACGGCAGAACGTCGGTATACCCAGAAACCGGACTTTTCAGGGTCCTGTTGATCTCTCTCAGTAGCTCTTTGGAACAGCCTCGTCCCATTGCGTTCACCCCGCATCAGAAAACGATCCGAGTTCTTAGACCGAAGAGCGTAATGCTATCCTGATTGGGATTCAGCAGCGGGTCAGAAATGAATTGTACCGATGGCGTGATCTGCAGTCCGGGCGAGATTGAAAAACGGTAGAAGGCTTCGAGCGTGAACTGATTGCCATCAATGCCTCTTGCCTCGGCCCAGTTCAGGCCGAGTCCGGCCAAATCGGTATTGCGACCAAAATAGCCCAGACCTGCAG
>JBCDFK010000402.1:0-3127 GCA_039178065.1 Pseudomonadota bacterium
ATCGATAGGCTCAAGGCAATCGCCGTTCAAATTCGGCATTGTAGGATCGGTTATGAATATTTGTTCACTCATGGCACCGTTACGACCTCTCCATCTTCTTTTGTGTAGCTGGCACCAGACTCCACGTCGAGTAGAGCAAATACATTTTCAGAGGGTCGACAAAGGGCGACACCTTTCGGCGTGCATACAATTGGACGGTTCACCAATACCGGATGTTCCAGCATCGCTTCCAATATTACTTCATCCGCCACCGCGGAGTCAGTCAGCCCCAGTTCTTCGGCAGGCGACTTGGAAACACGCAACGCCGTTCTAGGGGTAAGGTCTGCGGCTGCAAACAATGCCTGCAATTGCGGTTTGGTCCACCCGGCTTCCAGATATTTGATAATCGTCGGCTCACCAACAAAATTTCGGATAATATCCAATACGTTACGTGATGTTCCGCAAGCAGGATTATGATGAATTACGACAGTCATTTCTGTTCCTTTAAAAGCCAGTTACACACTGCCCAAGCCGCCACGGCACCGACCAATTGAGCAATAATGAAACCAAGCACATGTACTGGCTGGATACCTGCAAATGTGTTGGAAAGTGAGCGCGCTATTGTAACGGCAGGATTTGCAAATGACGTGGATGCGGTGAACCAGTAAGCTGCGGTAATGTAAAGACCAACGGCCATAGGCACGGCAGATTCCCGATGTTTGAGCGTGGCAAGTATCGTGAACACAAGGCCAAAACACGCAATGAATTCAGACCACCATTGCGAACCACCCGTTCGCGCTTTGAGTGAAAATTGGAACAGCTGCTCTTCAAACATGAGATGTGCAGCCCAAACGCCCAATATCCCACCAATGATCTGCACAATCACAAACGCAATGGCTTCTCGTTTTTCAATTTCGCTACGTAAAGCAAACACGAGAGTAACTGCAGGATTGAAATGGGCACCCGATATTGGACCAAGCATGGTAATGAGCACCACCAAAATCGCGCCAGTTGGAATAGTATTGCCAAGCAGGGCAATGGCAACATTTCCGCCGGCCAGTAACTCGGCCATGATGCCTGATCCGACAACAGTCGCCAATAAAAACGCCGTACCAATAAGTTCGGCCGCTAGCCTTTGTGGTTTTGAGTAAGCCATTAAGTTAGCATCCGCAGGCTATTTCATCGAGAACAGGCTGGCAAAGTTCTGGATTGCCGCCGCAACAATCTTCCATCAGGAAGGCCAAAACGCCACGCAAGCCATCAAAGTCAGCAAAATATCGAATAGAACGACCTTCGCGCTCATTGCGCACCAATCCGGCATGCAACAACACGCTTAGGTTAGCCGACATAGTGTTCTGGCGAATCTCCATTAGATCTCCTAAGTCGCCCGCCAGCATACCGTCAGCACCTGTCTTGATGAGAATGCGCAAGGCCTCAATCCGCGTGGATTGACTTAACGCTGCAAATACTTCTGTTGCTTTATTCGTATCCATATATCATGAATAGATGATATATATGTCAATGCAACCGCTTATCTAACTTTTCAAAAAAGATTCACACAGCGCGTTTGAGTTTCGTTGCAGCTAAATCTAGTGCCTGCAGGAATCGGGAGCGGTCGGCCTTAGAAAATGGGGCAGGGCCTCCAATATTGTTTCCAATCGCGCCAGCGCGCAGATCAGCCATAATTGCGCGTGTCGCAACCTGGCCTCCGATAGAGTTCTCTGTAAAGGGCTTGCCGGTTGGAGCAATGACAGTTGCGCCTGCGGTAACGCACCGCTCGGCCAGCAATATATCTGCTGTGATGACGATGCAGACGGCACTGGCGCGTTCTGCAATCCAGTCGTCGGCAGCATCAAAGCCATCTGAAACCACGATCTGTGTGATGAAATCCTCGCGAGGAATGCGCATATACGAATTAGCAACAACATAGACAGGTAGATCGTAGCGTTCTGCCACCCGGTAGGCTTCATCTTTTACAGGGCAGGCATCGGCATCGATCAGGATTGTTGGTGTATTAATGTGCTCAGCGCTCATTGCGTTTCCGTGTTCATGGAATCGAGCATCGGTAAAACATGATCGCGCGTTAGCGGTGCGAGTGTAAGTTCTTTTGCGGCTGCAGGCTGGATCCATATCGCCTCGGCGATCTCACTCGCTGGTTGAGCAAAGAATGCGCGATTAAGTAAGAACAGGTCGGCCACGACTTGATGGTTGTCTTCATTGGCTGCAACAGCGCTGAAGGTGCCAAGGGGATGAAGCTCATCCGCATCGGCCGTCACTTCCAGCTCCTCTTGCAGCTCACGTTTCAACGCAACAATCGGGCTCTCATCGCCATCAATCTTACCACCTGGTTGCATAAAGAACTGGGTTCCCGACTTGCGTACCAACAGTGTTCGGCCTTCAGGATCGACAATGACTGCGGCCGAAATTCTTATATGATTGGTGTTCATTCAGTTGGCTTCCCGCGATTCCCTGTACCAAATGTATAGCCAGTTTCGACGGCTTTCTCACCGAATTTTTCGCGCAATTCATCCATTGCTCGCTCAGCTTCAGCGCGCCGCATCCCATCGACATCAATCAAATCAAGCGGGTCGGCTCGCTCGGCATCAACGAAGTCAGAAACGCCAACACCCAGCAGTCGATACTTCGTACCATCCAGTTCTCGTTCTAGCATTGTAAGCGCAGTGCGGAATATTTTATCCGCCAATTGCGTCGCTCCGTCTACCTGCTTGTTGCGTGTGATGGATTTGAACTCCTTATCCTTAAGCTTGAGTACAATTGTGCGTCCGGCGATGTTTTTCGCTTTAAGGCGCGCCGAAACCTTTTCACTCAACGAACGAAGAACCGGTGCCAACACCTCAATAGTAGCGTGATCTTCATTGAATGTTGTTTCGTGACTTACGCTCTTTGCACCGCCGCGTCGTTCAATCGTACGATGGTCGATACCGCGTGATAGGTTGTACAATCTGCTTCCCATCACGCCATAGCGTTTCAAGAGCGTGTTTTCGTCCATCTGCTGCAACTGGCCTATGGTCTTGATACCATCTGCATGCAGTGACTTTTCAAATGCTGGTCCAACACCCCAAATCATTTTGACCGGCTTGTCGGCTAAAAAAGTGAGTGCTTCGGCCTTTCCGATAACCGAAAATCC
>JBCDFK010000403.1:0-3119 GCA_039178065.1 Pseudomonadota bacterium
CGTTGTCGACGATCTGATTGAAAATCGTCAAAACAAATAAAAGTTGGATTTACGAACAAAAATGGCACTGCAAGTGATTGCAGTGCCATTTTCGTCATTTCAGACCAACTGCTCACGCATTTAAACGCTTCTTTGATGGGGTGTGATGCGTTTTGGCCTTGGCAAATCGCTTTTCGTGAACCATCTTTATATCGTTATTAACAAACGAAAGGAGGTGATCCGATGATCAGTAGTTCCAAGAAGACGGTTCGGTTTATTCGGGTAAATGCCTCTCGGAGCAGCCTCTGAGGGTTCGATATCCGATCACCGGAAGCGGATTTCCGCTTTGTGGTTTGACAACCGACCGGTAGACGGAATTGCGGGGCCACCTCTTCATTGAGGCGGCCCTTTTTATTTGGCGTTATATTAGCCGAGCAGGCGAAGTGATGTGATACCTTTAGCAATTGCTTGAAACGCTTTTTCCAAATCGTCTGCATCTGAAGCATCAAAGAAGAATTGAGCGTCCGCTGTGTTGGGGCTGGCACAGTCTTGCATTAGTTTTTTGGCTTTTGGGCCACCCGCAAAGTTGATGGTGAAGACTTTGATATCACCTGCCTTCATATCGTTGCAAAGACCCAGCGCATATTCGCGTGATTTCTTTTCTCCCTTGCTAGTATTGTTCTGGCCATCCGAGAGGAATGTATTGAACTCTCCATCTGTCATGATAACAGCATATTTCTTAGTGCCTTTTGCACTTGCGGATGCAGATTGCGATTCTGTCGGCCAAGCCTTATTCCAATTGGCAGATAGCATATAGCGAGCCCAAGCGATGCCAACGTGGCCGGCTGTTGTTCCTCCGGTTCCGAAACCGTCAATTGTATCATTCAATACGTCAACGTCGTTGGTTAGTGGCACAATTTCATTTGAAGGACAGCGACTGCTTTTCGTGGTAAGATCTATACCTGTGACCGGATGGGTTGCTGAGGCAAAACTGTCCGTATATTCCTCGGCGCCTACGCGCTCCACGACGCAGCCCTTAGACTTCTCACCAGTGACGTGAATTTTCAACAGAACTGGCGTGACGTTTACGGATGCTGAATAGGGCACAAGGCCAATACGTATTCGGTTTTTGAACGATTCCTTCTCAAAAAACGTTGTGAAGCTGCCTTTTGCAGCTTTCTTGAGTGCTGCCATTTTTGAGCTCGCACCTTTAATGTTTCCGCCCATAGAACCGGTAACATCAAGCGCCATTGCAATTTCAATGTTGTCGTCACCGTAGATTGCTTTTGATGTGCTGGTAACTTTTACATCCGTCCAACCTGTAATGGCTGTTAAGGTCATCGGCAGCATCAAATGGGCGTCGATTTCGACAGTTTTGTTGGATGTATCAATTTCAATATCGTCGATTTTTACGGTCGCACCGTTAACACCGTTCACATCCATGTTCGTGTAAAGGAAGTCGCCGACCGCTTCTTCGGCATCTTCTTCAGCGATAGCGCCTGTTGTCAGATCGCGCGTCGTAGCAAGAATTGCAGCATCTACTGCGTTGTTCAGTTTTGTCTTCGCGGAATAGAGGCGCGCTGTATCAAGCGCTACGCCACTGGCCATTGTCACGACAAGGCTTGAGATCGCAAACATGATCGCGAACTGGCCCCGTTCATTTCTTTTGAAGCGTGATACCGTGCTTTTGAAAGAAGAATTCCATTTCGATTTGATCGAGCGGCGTGATGTGGACATGACAATTTTCCTGAACATTTGAATTGTGCAGGATCAGTTGCAGCCACCGTGCCGAAATGATCTGGATTTGCCTCATAGAGAATAGCTGATGCTTAACTCATTGAAATACATGTGTTTCCGGTCGAGTTTTGGTTAATTTTTGTTTATTCTCGCACGGTGAATTGAGCACAAATATGCAAGTTGTCGTTTACTTAGAAGAAGGCAATGAAAATCGGCACACAGTCGTTAAGACTGTTGTTTTGTTTTGATACATGTTTGGAAGCGGTATTGCGCGGCTCAGACCCTAAAAATCAATAGCTTTGCCGTCGACTTCCCAATCACCAAATCGGGTTGGATCTTCGCCACCGCGACCGCCAATCTCCTTGGCAGCGGTTTTCTTCGCAGCATCTAATTTTGCGCGGCGCTCTTCAGCTTCTTTCAAGGCGCGCTGCGCGGGTGCCGGCAAATCCTCAAAACTCCGGCGCGGGCTTGCTGCGTCAGAGATTGGATTGTCGCTTGTTTTTTCGTCAGTCATGAGCGCTGCCATTGAAAAGTCGTTTCTGCCTGCACACTATATGGTTATATAAACTCAAATATCCAGATAGGATTTGCGATGAGGTTGGGCGAATGAATATGGTGAAAACGGCAATGCTAATTGCCTTTATGACCGCACTGTTTATGGGCATTGGGTTCATGATCGGCGGCACTGGCGGCATGATGATCGCATTGGTGATTGCGATTGGCATGAATGCTATTGGCTATTGGAATTCGGATAAAATGGTGCTGCGCATGCATAATGCGCAAGAGGTGGATATGCGATCTGCGCCGGAATATTTTGGTATGGTCCAGGATCTATCCAAAAATGCCGGTTTGCCGATGCCTAAGGTCTACATCATCAAACAAGATCAGCCCAATGCATTTGCCACTGGCCGCAATCCAGAAAATGCGGCCGTTGCTGCAACCACGGGCTTGCTCGATCTTCTAACGCCTGAAGAAGTTGCGGGCGTGATGGCGCATGAGCTGGCGCATATTCAAAATCGCGATACGCTGACAATGACTATTACTGCCACCCTAGCGGGTGCGATATCCATGCTTGGAAATTTTGCATTTTTCTTCGGCGGTAGGGGTAACAACAATCCATTGGGCATAGTTGGCGTTCTTGCTGCAATGATTGTGGCGCCATTCGCTGCGATGATTGTGCAAATGGCGGTCAGCAGAACACGCGAATATTCAGCCGATCGTCGTGGCGCGGAAATTTGTGGTCGCCCGGATTGGTTGGCCAGCGCATTGGTGAAAATCTCAAATGGCGCAGCCCGCATGACAAATGAAACGGCCGAGCAAAACCCTGCAACAGCGCACATGTTTATTATCAATCCACTCAATGGTCAGGGAGCCGATAATTTGTTTTCAACGCACCCTGCAAC
>JBCDFK010000404.1:0-3115 GCA_039178065.1 Pseudomonadota bacterium
GCTGCTGCGCCGATTGCACCCCACTTAATCATCAATGGCTGGGTCCATTCGGTCACCTGAGGCAATTGCTCAACTTCGCTTGCAATCGTTTCTGGATTAATGATCGGTTCGCCCAAAACTTGCTGTCCGCCGACAATGATCAGCACTGGAAGAATATAGTAGAAAACAAAACCAAGCAGCGGGTGCCGACCACGATCATTAAATCGACGAATGGTCGCTGAGAAATATAGTACAGCTGGTATGACCGCTGCTGTTACCCAGAAAATGTTGGCAAATTTCCAATCACCCAAGAACATTTGCAATTGGGCGACCCCCGCTGCTGCCAGGCCAGCACATATTATGCTGAGCCAATAGCCCAACACTTTTTTGCGTCCAGTAAATGAAAACAGAAAATCGCCCATCTCGGATTAGTCCCTCAAAAGTTCATTAATACCGGTCTTGGAACGCGTGCGTTCATCGACCGTTTTAACAATCACGGCGCAATATAAACTAGGGCCCGGATCGCCATTTGGCAAATCTTTGCCCGGCATGGTGCCTGCAACAACCACTGAATATGGTGGCACTTCACCATACGAAATTTCTCCAGTTGCACGGTTCACAATCTTGGTCGATTGGCCGATATAAACACCCATACCCAGCACGGAACCTTCGCGAACGATGCAGCCTTCTACGACTTCAGAACGTGCACCAATGAAGCAGTTATCTTCAATAATTGTAGGGCCAGCTTGCAAAGGCTCAAGAACACCGCCAATGCCAACACCGCCCGACAAATGTACATTCTTGCCAATCTGCGCACATGAACCAACGGTCGCCCAACCATCAACCATGGAACCTTCATCGACATAGGCGCCCAGATTTACAAATGACGGCATGAGAACCACATTTTTCGCGATATAGGCCGAACTACGAACGATAGAGCCTGGGACCGCGCGGAAGCCAGCGGCGCGGAATTGGTTTTCGCCCCAACCCTCGAATTTTGAAGGCACCTTATCCCACCACGTCGATTGGCCGTTGCCGCCCATAATCACTTCCATGTCGTTCAACCGGAAAGACAAAAGCACCGCCTTTTTCAGCCATTGATGGACAATCCATTGGCCGTCATCTCCACGGGAAGCCACGCGGGCTTCGCCACTATCGAGCAGGCCAAGTGCTTGGACGACCGCTTCGCGTACGTCGCCCTGCGTATTGATGTTGATGTCGTCGCGCGCATCAAAGGCGGCTTCAATTGTTTGCTCTAGAGCGGCGAGATCGAGGTTAGACATTATCAAATCCAGTTTACTTGTCGTTATTCAGCGAAGTGCTAAGGGTTGTTAGCGCGATTGGTATTCAATGCGTTCACGAAGGTCAATCTATTGTGGGTTGAGAAGAGGTTTGGGGATTAAAATGGTAACAAAACGCAAAGATGATGCTTGGGATCCAATTACAGGTTCGCATATTGACCGAGTGCGCGCAAAGGAAGTGCCAGACACACCACAAACGCGCGCGCCAGCCTATCAATTGGCCTTTGACGACCCTGATTTTCTGTGCCGTGAAGAACTGCGCCCCGTGCGGCTGCAGCTTGAATTGCTGAAGCCAGAAATGCTGCTCGAAGAGCGCGGTATCGAATCGACCGTTGTAATGTTCGGCGGTGCACGTATTCCCGAACCTGGGGGTGAAGCCTGGGCTGCTAAAAACGAGGTTCAGAAAAAGAACCTCGAAGCGATTTCGCAATACTACCAAGAGGCACGAGACTTCGCACGGATTTGCTCGGAATATTCTGCTCAAACCTACAACAAGGAAATGGTTGTTGTAACCGGTGGTGGTCCCGGCGTTATGGAAGCGGGCAATCGTGGTGCTGCTGACATTGGCGCGCCTTCTATCGGCTTGAATATTGTGCTGCCACATGAACAGGCGCCAAACGAGTATGTGACGCCGGAATTGTGCTTTAACTTCCATTATTTCGCGATCCGCAAAATGCACTTTTTGTTGCGCGCCAAGGCGATTACCGTATTTCCAGGCGGTTTCGGTACGATGGACGAAATGTTTGAAGCGCTAACGCTCATCCAAACAGGTCGGATGGAGCGGGTACCGTTCATTCTCTTTGGTAAGAACTTTTGGGACAATGCTATCAATCTCCAATTCTTGGCCGAGCAGGGCACAATTTCGCCTGATGATCCGGAATTATTCCATGTGGTTGATACTGCCGAAGAGGCGTGGAAAATCATCGCTGCGCATCACAAACTATAGTGACCGCGGAGCGATAGAACCGGCGCACTAAGCCAAAATTTGGTTCAAAAATCCGGTCAAATTATCCGTTGTGTGATCCACATAATTGATGGCGTCATCATGTTCCCAATGTTCGGAAAAAGTTGGCTCAAAATTATTGGGCACAATAAGCACAGTCTTCATGCCCATTGATTTTGGCACTTCCAGATTGCGTGCCAGGTCTTCAAACATTGCCGCTTTTTCCACATCCACCCGGTGCAGAGCGCGAAACTTATCGTAGGTTTCTTGAGCAGGCTTTGGCACCAAATTTGCGGCAACAACATCAAATATCTCATCGAAATGATCGAGAATACCAAGTTGACGTGCGGTATTTTCTGCGTGCTTTGTATCGCCATTGGTGAAAATAAACTTGCGGCCGGGCAGGGCTCTGATCGCATCGCCTAGCGCCGGATCTGGATCAAGCCAGGAATAATCAATGTCATGCACATAGTTCAGGAATTCGTCGGGCGAAATTTGATAGTTCGCCATTAGTCCGTGAAGCGTGGTGCCATATTCCAGATAGTATTTTTTTTGAAGCACGCGTGCTTCGTCCTTGGGTAACTGTAGGAGCTGGGAAACATATTCCGTCATCTTCACATCAATTTGGGAAAACAAATTGGTGTGATGCGGATACAGTGTGTTGTCCAGATCAAACACCCATTCGGTCACATGGGCAAAGTCGGCTGCATTGGGTGATGTAATATTCATGAAACCTATATGGCATGCCTTTCAGATAAGTCACGTATAAACCATCTTGCCATAGATATTCTTCCGGTCGATAAGCCGGTGATGGAAACTTGGATCCTTATCACCATCGGCGCCGCCTTTGTGCAGAACATTCGCTCAAGCCTGCAAAAACACTTGCGCGGCA
>JBCDFK010000405.1:0-3112 GCA_039178065.1 Pseudomonadota bacterium
GACAAATCTTGATGCAATGGCTTGCAGGGCAGGGGCAGCACATCCAGCGCCTAGCGCATATAAGGGAATTCCAAAATATGCAACAAGCGGGATGGTGTTAAACGATAGGATTAAAAACATGATTGCACACAGTAAAAGCCCAATAACGGCGGTTTTAGCTTCGCCCAATGCGGCGACGGTTGGGCGAACTAGGAAGCCTTGCACAACAAAATAGGAGATCCCGACAACTGCCAGAGATATTCCGGCTTCCTGGAGGTTCCAGCCATACTGATGCTGTGTGAATATGACCCAAATGGTTTCCATTCCGCGTTGCGCTGCATTTACGAAAAACAGCGTTATACCAAGCAAAAAAAGGGTCTGAGTGGTCATGATAAATTTGAGCGTACCAAAAGGGTTTGAGCGGGCCAGATTTGCTTTGCTGCGTTTGTCCTCCGGCAGGGTTTCTTGTAGAAAAAAGTACCCCAATGCAAAATTGATAAAAGACAAGGCAGCAGCGAAGTAGAAGGGCATCCTTGTATCCATGGCGCCAAAAAACCCGCCGACCAATGGGCCTATGATGAATCCGATGCCAAATGCTGCACCGATCATTCCAAAACCCGCAGCACGATCTTCTTCCTTCATTGTATCGGCGATATAAGCGCTGGCGATTGAATAGGTTGCACCGAAAATACCACCCAAGGCACGTCCAACGAAAACCCAAAAGATTGAGGGCGCAAATGCAAGGAGCAGGGTGTCGAATCCCAAACCAAGCAATGCGAGAAGCATAATTTTTCGACGGCCATAATAGTCTGATAAGGCACCCATTACGGGTGCAAAAAGGAATTGCATCAAAGAGAATACGACTGCGACCGCACCGTAAATCGCTGCTGTGTTGGAGATGTCACCTTGCGTCAGCTCTTCAACAAGCGTTGGCAAGATAGGCCACATCATCCCCACGCCCATCATGTTTATCATGATGGTGCACAGGACAATCCATATGCTGAAGTTGAGGTTAGGCAAGAAGTTTAGCCGTCTTTTCTGCCGGATATCGGTGCGGCGTACGAGAGATCAAGATCCCAGGGAAAGTAAATCCAGGTGTCTTGTGAAACCTCTGTGACAAAGGTATCGACATTTGGACGCCCTGAGGGTTTGGCATACACGGTCGCAAAATGTGCGTTTGGCAAAATTTCCCGAACCTTTTTTGCTGTCGCTCCGGTATCGGTCAGGTCATCAATAACCAACACCATTTCACCTCCGTTTGTCTCATCGATGATTTGACTTGAAATGGTTTTGAGAACAATCAAATCGCCCTGATCTTTATATTCATGATAAGATGCGATGCAGATGGTTTCGATGTTTCGGACGCCGAGTTCCCTTGCAATGATGGCTGCAGGTACCAATCCGCCACGTGTAATGGAAATGATCGCCTTCCATTCGCCTTTATCCTGGCTAATTCCGGAAAGGCGCCAGGCAAGTGCTTTGCTATCCCGATGAAATTGATCCCATGATACGGGGAAGGCTTTGTCAGAAGGTTGTGCCATTGACTACTCATTATACTGATAGTTGAATCAAATATTTGTCTGAATAGGTGCAAATCAACCGGAGTGCAAGAATGATCACACCAGAATATTTAAAGACTATGTCTAGATACAATGCCTGGCAGAACGTAAGTCTGTATGATGCAGCTGATGCGCTCAGTGATCTGGAGAGGCGTAAAGACCGCGGTGCGATCTTTAAATCCATTCATCAAACGCTGTGTCATTTGTTGTGGGGCGACCAAATCTGGATGAACCGGTTTGCTGATACCTCCTTGCCAATTGTATCCAGCGTGGCCGAATCTGTTTCTATGATTGAAGATTGGGACACCTTGAAATCCGAGAGGAAAACCATGGATTCAACGATAAGCAAATGGAGTGAAAGTGTGAGCCAAGCGTATCTGGATGCCCAAACATCCTGGTATTCCGGATCGCAAAAACGAGATCTTGTTTCCAACAATGGCGGATTGGTTGTTCATATGTTCAACCATCAGACGCACCATCGTGGTCAAGTGCATGCCATGTTGACAGCGGCCGGCGCTGAGCCCGATGACACGGACCTGTTCATCATGCAATTCAGATGAGATGGAGGGCTTTTATCAGCCCCCAGCGCCAGAAATCTCTGTGTTTACAGTATCGTAAATATCGCCCGTATTGCTTCCAACATTGCTGACGCCCGCAACAATCGCGATGGAAATGAGGCCGGCGATGATTGAATATTCAATCGCACTGGTCCCACTAAGTGACGCAAAAAACCTTCCAATCATTTCGATCAGTCCCCTTGCTAGAGTGCTAAATCGTAAACAACATTCGTTAAAAGACCGATAATTTTGGTAAGGAATAACTTATTCGGTTATTGGTTGCGCAGGTCCGACAATGCCAATTCGATGTCTTCTACAGCTGCATCAATCGCAGTTTGATCACGGCTTCGGACCACGATTTGTGTGGAGTAGCGTTTGCCATCAAACTTTGGATAAGAGCCTATTGAAGTTTCTTTGTGGGTTTTTTGAAGTTCACCCAAACGGTCCCCGATGGTGCCTTCTCCGAATTCGCATTCCACGGCTTTTGAGTGCATGTGCGCGCCACCTTCCAATCTTGGCAGAACTTCTTCCACCATGGCCTGGAAAATTGATGGTACGCCAGCCATGACGTGAACATTTTCGACTATGAATCCCGGGGCCTTGGAGACTTTGTTGTGAATAAGTGTCGCTCCGGCTGGAATTCTAGCCATGCGCTTTCGCGCGGTTGTGAATTCCAGTTTCTGATGGTCGTAGTGTTGCTGCAAGATATCCATGGCTCTGGGGTCATGACCAATCGAAATTTCAAATGCTTTAGCGACTGCGTCCGCCGTTATGTCATCATGGGTCGGGCCAATCCCGCCTGATGTGAACACATAGGTGTGCTTACTTCTGAGAGCATTCAGCGCTTCTACGATCTCGGGCTCTTCATCTGCCACGATACGAACTTCTTTGAGATCGATCCCTTGCAGAGTCAGCAAGTTTGCAAGATGTCCGATGTTTTTATCTCTTGTCCGACCGGAAAGCAGTTCATCACCGATTGCCAGCATTCCGGCTGTTACAATTTTGTGCGTGTTAGTC
>JBCDFK010000406.1:0-3110 GCA_039178065.1 Pseudomonadota bacterium
AGCGCTTTGGTATCTTCAAGCCGCACAAACTCAATGTGCTTCATGGCCTCTTGACGCTTAGCGGCCAAAACCAAGCCCGCGCCATGCGAAATTTGGCTAAGCATTGCGCTTGCCCCGGTTAGCAGAGCATCGGTTGCTTGGTCCGGCATTTCACTGTGCAGCTGCTTTTCAATCAGCTTGCGTTCATCTTCCGACGGTTCACCCGTATCCATGAATGCATCGACAAAAAAACGAAGACCTTGCTCAGTGGGCAACCTACCGGCGGAAACATGAGGCGAGAAAATCAAGCCCAGCGATTCAAGATCACTCATGACATTGCGCACCGAGGCGGGCGACAATGAGTTGGGCAGCAGTTTTGACAGGCTGCGAGAACCGAGCGGCTCTCCTGCTTCCAGATAGCTTTCAACAACCCGCCGGAAAATATCACGCGAGCGGTCGTCTAAACCATCCATCATTGCTTTGGATGTGGGTGCCATCTCTTGCTTTCGTTCATTCATTTTCTCAATACATATAATGTGCCGCTAGCGCACTGTAAAAGGGGTAAACCCCTATGAAAAATATCCATAGTGGAATAAGCACTGATCAGAATTTTTGAAACACAAGAGTAAATTTATGAAGCGTCCATCAGGAAGAATGCCCGACCAAATGCGCCAAGTTAGTTTTGAGCGCGGTTTTTCAAAACATGCGGAGGGCTCTTGCCTCGTCAAATTTGGCGATACGCATGTGCTTTGCACAGCCAGCCTTGAGGAGCGCGTTCCACCATGGATGCGCAACTCCGGAAGGGGCTGGGTCACCGCGGAATATGGCATGCTGCCACGCGCTACTGGCGACCGTATGCGCCGCGAAGCATCATCTGGCAAACAAAGTGGCCGCACGCAAGAAATTCAACGCTTAATTGGCCGTTCCATGCGCGCAATTGTTGATTTGGAAGCGCTTGGCGAGCGCCAGATCAGCATTGACTGCGACGTTATTCAAGCCGATGGCGGCACACGCACAGCTGCAATCACAGGCGGCTTTGTGGCACTTTATGATTGTCTGGACTGGATGCATTCGCGCCAGATGGCTTCCAAGACCCGTGTGATCAAAGATCATATCGCTGCTGTATCATGCGGCATTTATGAAGGCGAAGCGGTAACCGATCTGGATTACGCAGAGGACTCAAACGCTGAAACTGATGCAAATTTTGTAATGACAGGCTCAGGCGGCATTGTCGAAATCCAAGGCACCGCGGAAGGCGCACCATTTAGTCGTCAGGAATTCGATAATCTTTTTGGCCAAGCCGACAACGCAATCAAGCAATTGGTCGACATGCAAAAGCAGGCATTGGGCATCTGATCATGGGTCGCATTCTGGAAAAAGGTAAGTTGTTACTAGCGACACACAATGCTGGTAAACTCGCAGAAATGCGCGATCTGATCGGACCATTTGGGTTTGATGTCGTGTCTGCGGGAGAACTTGGCTTGCCTGAACCGGAAGAAGACGGCACCACCTTTGAGCATAATGCGCGTGTCAAAGCTGTTGCTGCCATGGAAGCATCAGGTCTGCCATCATTATCCGATGATAGCGGTCTTTGCGTCGATGCACTCGATGGCGATCCGGGCGTTCACACTGCTGACTGGGCACAATTGCCTGATGGTACGCGCGACTTTGCTATGGCGATGCGTAACGTCGAAGAGAAGCTGCAAGCCAAGGGCGCTAGTACACCAGAGCAAAGAACGGGTTCATTTAATGCAACGCTCTGTCTTGCCTGGCCCGATGGTCATTGCGAGTTCTACAAGGGTGTTGCGCCCGGTCATTTGGTTTGGCCGCCACGCGGCGAACAAGGGTTTGGCTACGATCCGGTCTTTGTGCCTGAGGGGCATGAGCGCAGTTTCGGCGAAATGAGCGCGGAGGAAAAACACGGTTGGAAACCGGGCCAGAAACACGCACTGTCACACCGCGCCCGAGCATTTCAAATTTTTGCCAGAGAAGCACTTGGCGTCGAGTAGCATCAATAATGACGACGGAACGCCAGGCTTCGGCGTCTATCTACATTGGCCGTTTTGTGCCGCCAAATGCCCCTATTGCGACTTTAATTCTCATGTGCGGCACAAGCCCGTTGACCAGGAAAGTTACATAGCTGGCTTCCTGGCTGAAATGAGTGCAATGCGTGCAGAAATAGGTGCGCGAGATGTGACAAGCATTTTTATTGGGGGCGGAACACCTTCACTGATGCAGCCTCAAACTGTCGAAGCATTACTCAATGGTGTGGCTAAAAACTGGGGCTTGCCTGACGGTATTGAAATTACAATGGAGGCAAATCCCTCGTCCGTTGAGGCAGATAGATTTCGTGGCTATCAATCTGCGGGCGTAAATCGCGTATCGTTGGGCGTGCAGGCACTCAATGATGGCGACTTGAAATTTTTGGGCCGACTACATGATGTGCGTGAAGCCAAGATTGCCATTGGGTTGGCGCGCGAAATATTCCCCCGCCTGTCCTTCGATCTCATTTACGCACGACCGCAGCAAACCGCCGAGGCTTGGGCGCAGGAGCTCAAAGAAGCTATCAGTTACGCAGCCGATCACCTTTCGCTCTATCAACTCACAATCGAAGACGGAACACCATTCAAAGCTCTTCATAGGGCCGGAAAATTGATCATCCCCAGCGATGAAATGGCGGCTGATCTTTATGAGTTGACCGAACAGATTACCGACGAAGCTGGCCTGCCAAATTATGAGATCTCAAATTACGCAATGCCTGGTGCAGAATCGCGCCATAACCTAACCTACTGGCGCTATGGTGATTATGTCGGCATTGGACCGGGAGCTCATGGGCGGTTTACGCGCGCGGATGGTCTAAAAACGGTCACCATGGCTGAGCGCTTGCCGGAACGATGGCTGGATCTAACCGCACAAAACGGAATCGGAACCATTGAATCTGAAACGCTCGACAAGCAACAGCAAGGCGATGAATTGTTGCTCATGGGCTTGCGTCTTGTCGAAGGCCTTGATCTTGCGCGCTATGAAATTCTGACTGGTAAGAACTTGAGCCAAGCAGTTCTTGATGATCTCGCTAAGGATGGGTTAATCGAGTCCATCTCAAACACCCGCTTGCGGGCAACGCAATCTGG
>JBCDFK010000407.1:0-3102 GCA_039178065.1 Pseudomonadota bacterium
CTCGCCGAAGCCGGCGAATCCATGGAAAAGTTCTTCGCCACCGGTGTTACCGAGCTGGGCGACCGATTAGGGCCGATTTTGTGGCAATTCGCACCCACCAAAAAGTTTGATGAGGCTGATTTTGGCGCTTTTCTTGATATGCTGCCGCGCAAGCGCGATGGCGTGACGTTTCGCCATGCGGTCGAAGTGCGCCACGAAAGCTTCTGCGTGCCCGAATTTGTTGCTCTTGCGAAGAAACACAATGTAGCGATCGTATACGCACAGCATCCAACTTATCCTGCGATAGCCGATGTGACATCAGATTTCGTTTATGCACGATTGCAGACCGGCTCCGATGAAATAGAAACTTGTTATGGCGACAATGAACTGAGCGCTTGGGCCGAGCGACTTAAGATGTGGAGTGGTGGGGGAATTGTCGACGATTTGCCAATCATCGCGCCGAGTGAAAGCGCAAAATCAGCATCACTAGACGTCTTTGCTTTTCTCATATCCAGCGGCAAGTCACGCGCACCCGCAGGTGCAATTGCGCTTCAAGAAAAGGCGGATCAAACATGACACAACGGCCCGGCTATGCAGCTATTACGCCCTATCTTGTGTGCCGCGACGCGCATGCCGCGATTGCCTGGTACAGCAAACATCTGGGCGCGACGGAGCGATATCGTTTGCCTCTGCCCGATGGTGCATTGGCGCATGCGGAAATCGAGATCAATGGCATGGTTGTAATGATCGCCGATGAAATGGAAGCATGGGGTATTGTCTCGCCGCAATCGCTAAATGGTTCGCCGGTATCGTTGAACATCTATGTTGAAGATTGCGATGCAACGTTTGTCGCCATGATGGAAGATGGCGCCGAGCAATTGTCGCCGGTTGAAGATCAGTTTCATGGCGATCGCTCTGGCAAATTGAGAGATCCTTTCGGTCATATTTGGCATATTGCTACCCACAAAGAGGCGTTTGAGCCGGACGAAATTGTAGCCCGCTTTGCCAAGATGCTTGGATAGGTTCGACTGCAGGCGATGCCACATTCACGCTAGGTTTGGAACTCAATAAGGTCATATTTTATTCCAATAAGACCGAATGCGGAAAATCATCAAAGTCATAGCACTGGCGGCCTTTGTCGTATTTTGTAGCGCAGCCATTTATGGAGGGATTGGTTATCTTGATGCGGTGCACGATAGCAAAAGTCTAAAAGCTCGTGCTGATCTGCTTATATCAGATGACAAAGGCGGCTCATCCCTTGGTCCACAAAAATATGCGCAAATATTGTTAGTGCAGGATCCTCAGTTTGAGAGCCATACAGGCCTCGATATTTCGACGCCAGGCGCTGGGATTACAACTATTACCCAATCTGTTGCTAAGCGGCTCGGCTTCGAGCAGTTCAAGCCAGGTATAGGAAAGATAAGGCAATCTGGCTATGCGCTGGGCCTGGAGCGAGAGCTCAACAAAGAGCAAATCATGGCTCTTTGGCTAGACACCCTGGAAATGGGTCGCGGCCCGAGAGGTTGGATGGCCGGATTTCACAATGCCAGTCAGCAAGTATTCGCCGCTAATCCCAGTGAATTGTCGCACGAACAGTTCTTGACCTTGGTGGCAGTCTTGATAGCGCCTGCACAATATCGGATTGGGTCTAACGATGCAGGACTTCAGGAAAGAGTTCGTCGTATCACGCGCCTTATATCCAATGAGTGCCGGCCGTTAAGCAATGGTGATGTTTGGCTAGAAGGTTGTCACGCCAGCAACTGATCACTCTTAAGCCCTATTTCAAAATCAGAGATTTGTTACTCGATCTACCTCGATATAGCGTAGCGCATCTACCAAGTCTTCTGCGATGCAGATTGGCCCAGCATATTTGCCTGCCTCACCATGCATCCAGACTGCCGCGCACGCCGCATAGAATGGTGCCATGTTCTGCGCCATCAGCCCGGCGATGATTCCTGCCAGTACATCGCCGGAACCAGCGGTCGCGAGAGCGGTGGAACCATTGGTGTTGATTGCGGCCAAACCATTGCCCGACGAGGCTGGTGCTGCAATGATTGTGTCTGCACCTTTGAAAACTATGATCGCGTTTGAGCGTTCAGCTGCGGCTTGAGCCTTTTGCAACTTACCGAGTGTCTGATCCCCAGCTATGTCTGGAAAGATACGTGCGAACTCACCTTCATGGGGCGTCAAAACAAGCATCGGTGCCAGCTTTTGTCGTGACAACGCGAATAACTCTTCAGATAAATCAGCAAAAGCTGTGATCCCGTCAGCATCGAGTACCAATGACAAGTTGAGTTTCTGTTCTGGCGACAGGCAAATATTGGTGATGGATCGGGCTTCTTCATAATCATCAAAACCGGGACCCAGGACTACGGCACGCAACTTGTTTAAGGCTACGAGGGCACCATTTGCGCCACCCCTACTGCATTGCTTTAACATAATAGACGAAACATGATTGGCATGAATGTCTAACGCTGCATCCGAACCCAAAATTGTGACGGCGCCAGCGCCTGAACGTGCAGCTGCTAACGCAGACAACCGCGCAGCGCCCGTTTTGTACTTAGGCCCTGAGAACACTGCCACATGGCCCTGTCTGTATTTGTGCGTATCTCTATTGCGCTCCGGCCTATGGTTGCCCCAGAGAGAGGGCGTATTTTCAAATATCATCGGGGCATGTGTACCAGTAAAATCAGCCCGCACTCCAATATCCGCAACAGTCAACTGGCCAACTACGCTTGGTCCCTGCCCACTTATGTGGCCGGGCTTCTTGCGGAAGAATGTGACAGTTGCGTCATAGCTGATACCCAATTCACTTAGACCAGTATCACCATGCAGTCCGCTTGGAACATCAACTGCGATTTTTTTCATGCCGCAAGCATTTGCTCTTGCCAATGCATTGGCAACGGTGTCAGGGAGAACGCCCCTAAATCCCGAGCCAAATACTGCATCGATAAGCAAGCCTTGATTAGATTGCGGCAGGAAGTCGTCGAACGACAACACATCTCCGGACCAGAGTGATGCTGCTTTTTCTGCATCGGTCCCTGGTTTAGGACGCGCCAGTGAATATACGCTTACATCGGCGCCACATTCGGCCATGAGGCGAGCCACGATGTAGCCGTCGCC
>JBCDFK010000408.1:0-3096 GCA_039178065.1 Pseudomonadota bacterium
GACGGACCCTAAGCCTGGGTGCCAAACGCTTCAAGTTCCTCGGGTGTAAGTTCGGCGCCGCCAGGTAGATCGTTGCCAGTAGGGCGCCGCCGCGTTGCCGCGCCTGATGCGAGAGGACAGCCACCACGCCTGGCCCATTGCCCCAAACCTCCTGGATCGAGACTTCTCTGCCGATGGCCCTAACAAGAAATGGTCAGTGGACATCGGCTATATCTGGACAGCCGAAGGCTGGCTTTATCTTGCTGTGGTCATGGACGTTCAGCAGGAAAACGATTCACTGGATCGATTTCTGATCTGCTTCACTCTCGAGGCGCATAGTTGGCTGGGCAACATCGGATCGTTTGAAGCGAGACCTCGCTCTTGAAGCTCTTCGGCGACCGTCACCAGGTCTCATCCACCATGCCGACCGAGGCAGCCAATATTGCTCCATTGATTACAGGGCCGCGTTGGCTGCGATCGGCGCGAAAGTCTCCATGTCTGGCAAAGGGAATTGTTATGAGTTCAAGCGGGTCCGCGCAGCGGATCAAACGGTCCGGGGGGACCGTTTGACGGCGCAGAACGCCGTCGTGGAGACGTTCTTTAAAACTATCAAATCAGAACTCATCTGGCGGACGGCTTTCCAAACCAGAAGCCAAGCACATGCGGAAATCAGTCAGTACATCGACGGGTTTTACAACCCCGTCAGGCGACATTCAGCATGCGGCTATGAAAGTCCAATCCGGTATGAGATGATCAAATAACTAGAGCGTCTTCAACGATCTTCGAGTCATTGAAGACGCTCTATCTCTTTGTTTTGTCACGTTTTCGAACCGCCAAACCGGCTCTGCTTTGGCTGAAAACGCCCTAATATTGCCCAGGATCCTTGTAGAAATAATGGCTACGAATGCTGTCAAATTATTGATTTTAAGTAATTTAACAGCTTTTCGCACTGTCTTGCATGAGTTTATTTTCTCATCAACTGCGTCATGAAGTGTCGGCTAGTTGATAGTTAAATGTGATTAAAATCGCAAATTCCAAATGCCGGTAGAATTAGAAAAATGAGTTGGGAACGCATGCTTTCGTTATCTTCCAATTCTCTCTTGCACATACCATTAGAATATATATCAATGATATACTGTAGTCAAATGAGCATCAATCAAATTCTAATGAAATAACACTGTAGTTATATTTGATCAATATTTACACATTTGAGCGATGGGCATCCTGGAAATAGACAAATTTGCTAGAGTGAAGATTCCATCTTAGTGCATGAGGACTTTCATAAGTGACATCAGAACATTTAACGCGTGATGACTGGGCGTGCAAAGCTAGCGACTTGAATATTGAAACGCGTTTATTCGTTGGCGGTGAGTACGTAGAAGCGCAGTCCAAAGATCGTTTTGAAACAATTAACCCAGTTAACGGCGAGAAAATAGCGTCGATTGCATTGGGTGATAAATCAGATATCGATATCGCTGTTTCATCAGCACGCAAAGCATTTCGATCTGGGGTTTGGTCGCGGGTCGAACCGCGTAAGCGGATGGCGATTTTACAGCGCTTTGCAGACCTAATTGAATCACAAGCTGAGACGTTGGCTCTTCTGGAAACTTTGGACACGGGCAAACCTGTCCTGACGGCGCTTGAAGATGATGTTCTGGGTTCTGTTGAGGAGCTCAGGTATTTCGCAGAGCTCTGCGATAAAGTCGAAGGGATCGTAACCGCGACGCGGTCGGATGCACTTCATTATGTATTGCGGCAACCGCTTGGTGTTATCGGCGCAATTGTACCGTGGAATTTCCCGTTGGCGATGGCCCTTACAAAAATTGCGCCGGCGCTGGCTGCTGGAAATTGCGTTGTTTTAAAGCCGGCTGAGCAGTCGCCGTTGTCGGCAATACTCCTTGGACGGCTTTTTGTCGAAGCTGGTGGCCCTGCCGGTGTTTTGAACATTGTCCCAGGCTTTGGACATACTGCTGGTAAGGCGCTCGCGCTCCATAATGACGTCGATAAAATCGGTTTCACGGGCTCCGTTGAAATTGGTAAGCTGATGCTCGTCTATGCGGGCCAGTCGAACATGAAACGTGTAACGACAGAATGTGGCGGCAAGTCCCCGCAGATTATCTTAGACGATGTTGGTGACCTTGATACAGCCGTCGAGGGGGCGGTCAACGGGATATACTACAACCAAGGTGAAGTCTGTTGTGCGGGTTCGCGTTTACTGGTGCAGCGCGGCATTTATGATGAGTTCGTTACTCGGTTTGAGAAAAAAACCCGTGAAACGATCATCATGGGTCATCCTTTTGATCCGTCAACGACGATGGGGCCTCTTGTGACGAGTGCGCATCAAAAGCGTGTTCTGGACTACATCGATATCGGTAAGAAAGAGGGGGCAAACCTTGTCTTTGGTGGCGGGGAGGGTTCAGGCGAGCTCTCAAGCGGCGCGTATGTGGAGCCGACGCTCTTCTCTGGCGTTAACAATGATATGAAAATCGTTCGTGAAGAGATATTCGGCCCCGTGACGGGTGTCATGCCAATTGATGATTTATCGCAAGGGCTAGAGATCGCAAATGACTCTATATTTGGCTTAGCAGCTTCGGTCTGGACAAGCGATGTGTCCCGGGCACACAGGTTCGCCCGTGATATGGAAGCGGGCGTCATCTGGGTGAATTGCTATGACCAGGGCGACACGACGACGCCGTTCGGTGGCTTCAAGCAATCCGGAAATGGTCGCGACGGGTGCGCAGAAACTATGCTCGACTATACCCAAACAAAATCAGTGTGGACTGAGTTAAACGAGTAGATTGGTGCTGTGAAGTGTTTAGGGTACTTAATAACCCCTTATTTTAGGTGTATAGATGACCGTTGAAACCAAAACGACGAAAAATGCGCGACAGAAACATTCTTCTGTATACCGATATTATGTTTTGATTATTTTAACGCTAGTTTATGCGTCCAACTATGCTGATCGAATGCTACTGCCGCTGGTTTCACCGGTCTTAAAGGAAGAGCTTGGGTTATCTGATACACAACTAGGTTTATTGAAGGGCCTTGCCTTTGCGTTCTTTTACTCCAGTTTTTCAATCCCCATCGCTTGGCTTGCAGCGCGCTGGAACCGGGTCA
>JBCDFK010000409.1:0-3083 GCA_039178065.1 Pseudomonadota bacterium
CAAGTGAGGGCAGCGAGCGACCTCGACCTCGGGGCCAGCGAGAAGCCGCGCAGAAAAACGGGGTTCAACTTGTTGTGCTTCCCGGCGATGACAAGCCGGATCCCGGGTTGGCCCGGTTTTTAACCGTCGATCCCGGATTTGCTGATGCCTGCTGGGAGTATTTCCGAGAGGGTGGCCAAGAAAATATGGAAAATCTGCTCAGGTTGGTGGATAGCCATTTGAATAATTGCCCTGAGCCGCCTGCGGCTGTACCGCTCATGAAAGCAGGTGTTTGGTCGCCTAACCATGGCATATGCAACCTTGATACGTTGAAAAAGGACTGGATAGCGGAAGCACCAGTCGTCGCCGTCTGTTTTTATCGGGCTTTGGTACAGTCAGGTGGTTTGTCTCCAATTGAAGCTATGGTTGATGCGCTATCGGCTCGCGGGATCAATGCACTGCCGATATTTGTCTCAAGTCTTAAAGATCCGCTTTCAGTTGAAATCGTTCGCTCTGTGTTGTCGGAGGCTGGCATTACTCTAGCGATCAACGCGACGGGTTTTGCCGTGTCACCACCGACAGGACAGCACAAACCGTCGGTGCTCGATGAGGGTGGCATTGCAGTTTTGCAGGTTGTGCTTGCTGGTGGATCCAAGGAGTCCTGGCACGAGTCATCCGTCGGACTTTCTTCTCGAGATTTAGCGATGAACGTTGCACTTCCTGAAGTCGACGGTCGAGTATTTACACGTGCGATCGCATTCAAGAATGCGGCACGGTTTGATGAAGATGTTCAGGCCAACATTGTTGTACACGAGCCGGAGCCAGGAAGGATTGCGTTTGTCGCCGATCTCGCTGAAAATTGGATCAGGCTTCGATTGGCAAAACCACAGGATAAAAAGGTTGCAGTCGTTTTGGCAAACTACCCAAATCGTGATGGTAGATTGGGCAATGGCGTTGGATTAGATACCCCGGCTGGAACCATTAATGTTTTAAGGGCACTCGAAGAATCCGGGTATCAGGTGGGCACATTGCCCGATGACGGGGACAGCCTTATTGCGTTTTTACAGCAGGGGCCAACCAATGCCACTGTCGCTGGTCGCGAAGTAAGAGAAGTAATTTCTATTCATGATTACAATGCGTTCTTTGAAACTCTTCCAAATCAGATTCAAGCGGGACTCTTGGAAAAATGGGGCAAAGCTGAAGCTGATCCATACTTTGTTGCAGACATAAATGCCTTTGCGCTTCCACTTGGAAAGTTTGGCAATGTGGTCGTTGGTATCCAGCCAGCGCGGGGGTATCATATTGACCCGACTGAGACGTATCATTCGCCTGATCTTGTCCCGCCGCATGGCTATGTGGCGTTTTATGCCTGGTTGCGAAAACAGTTTTCAGCGCATGCGGTTGTTCATATGGGCAAACATGGGAATCTGGAATGGCTGCCCGGTAAAGCGCTCTCGTTGAGTGAGGCTTGCTATCCCGAAGCAGTGATAGGGCCGGTTCCGAATTTTTACCCTTTTATAGTCAATGACCCAGGGGAAGGAACGCAGGCAAAGCGGAGAATTTCCTCTGTGATTATTGACCATCTTACTCCGCCTCTCACGCGCGCTGAGAGTTATGGACCATTGCGGGATTTGGAGGCTCTTGTTGATGAGTATTACGAAGCGAGTGGAAATGATCCACGCCGCTTGCGATTGCTTCGGAGGCAAATTCTCGAGTTGATTGAAGACATAGGATTGGATGAAGATGCGGGAATTTCTGCTGATGATCGTGACGATGACAAATTGGAAAAACTCGATGGATACCTTTGCGAACTGAAGGAGCTTCAAATTCGAGATGGTCTGCATGTTTTTGGCGCCTCTCCGCAGGGTAATTTAAAGCGCGACCTTCTTGCATCGCTTGTGCGGGTCCCACGGGCATCCGGTCAAGACGAAGACCAGAGCTTACAACGGGCAATCGCGCTCGACCTTGGGCTTGAGTTTGATCCACTCGATTGTGATATGGCGGCACCCTGGGTGAAAGACATGCCGCAACTTCTCAAAGATGTATCTCAAGACCCCTGGCGCACTCATGGGGACACAGTTGAACGTATTGAGCTGCTCGCACAGGCGCTTGTCTCCGCGGTGCGTGATTGTCCGAAAGAGTGGGAAAACTCGCTTGCGGTTCTCAGCTTCGTGAAGACTAACGTACAGCCGGCTGTGGAGGCCTGTGGTGCTGGAGAAATCGCAGGTCTGATATCCGGGTTGGATGGTGATTTTACCCTTCCCGGGCCCTCTGGTGCGCCAACGCGGGGACGTTTGGACGTTTTGCCAACGGGGCGTAACTTCTATTCGGTTGATTGCCGATCGGTACCTACCCCTGCGGCTTGGGAATTGGGCAAAAAGTCCGCTGAATTGTTAATCAAACGCTATCGTCAGGACCATGGTGCATGGCCCACATCGTTTGGTCTTTCTGTTTGGGGCACGTCCAATATGCGCACGGGTGGCGATGACATAGCTCAGGCTTTGGCTTTGATTGGTGTAAAACCGGTTTGGGACCACGGTTCGCGTAGGGTTACCGGATATGAAATAATCCCCCTTGCTGAGCTTGGCCGTCCGCGCGTCGATGTGATGCTCAGGATTTCAGGGTTCTTCAGAGATGCCTTCCCAGCACAAATCGAATTGTATGATAAGGCTATTCGTGCGGTGGGTGCATTGCAGGAAGAGCCTGATGAAAACCCAGTTGCAAAACGGATGGGTGATGAGCAAACCAAATTACTGAATGCAGGTGTATCTTTTGAAGACGCTACGCGGCGCGCTGGATTTCGTATCTTTGGGTCAAAACCGGGCGCCTATGGTGCCGGTCTTCAGGCGCTGATTGATGAAAAAGGTTGGCAGGATCGCGGTGATTTGGCGGAAGCATATTTATCATGGGGTTCTTACGCGTATGGTCAGAAGGAGGAAGGGCAAGCAGATCGACCAAGTTTTGCGTCTCGACTTTCTGACTTGGAGGCGGTCATTCACAATCAGGACAACCGCGAGCATGATCTTCTCGATTCAGATGACTATTACCAATTTGAAGGCGGTATGACTGCGGCTGTTGAACATGTCTCTGGTAAGCGGCCATCC
>JBCDFK010000410.1:0-3079 GCA_039178065.1 Pseudomonadota bacterium
CCGCAAATGGTTCCATTTGCACTGGCTCAAATCTGCTTGTCGAGCTTGCAGAAACAGACCCTGCGGCGTTGAATAAAATCAATATGGAAGCTGCCGAAGTACCCTTCGGCCAAAGTCTTCTATTTAAGCTCGAAAAGGCTGGCCAAGAACCATCTTATTTGTTTGGCACAATGCATATGGCCGACCCGCGCGTGGTGTCGCTACCAAAGGCTGCGCAAGATGCATTCGACCAAAGCGAAATTGTAGCCATTGAGAGTACTGAGATTCTGGATCCCGCGCAGGCACAAATCACTTTGATGTCTAAGCCTGAGCTCACCATGTTTACAGGCGCAGAGAGACTTTCAGATTATTTGGAAGATGAAGACAAAAAGCTCCTTTCTGACGGACTAGCAAAGCGCGGTTTGCAACTTGCATTGATCGACCGCATGAAGCCGTGGCTCTTAACCGGTATGCTTGCACTGCCAGATTGCGAATTTGCGCGAAAACAGGCGGGCGATGCCTTCCTAGACCTCGCATTGGCGCAAAACGCAGAAGCCCAGGGCAAAACACTAATCGGGCTTGAAACGCTGATTGAACAATTTGATGCCATGGCATCACTACCCATGAAATTCCACGTTCAAGGTCTTGTCGATACAATCGCGCTTGGTGATACGGTCGATGATGTGTTGGAAACAATGATCGTGCTCTACACCGAAGGCAAAACTGGAACAGTTTGGCCGATGTTGCGCGCGATATCTGAACAATATGGCGCTTCAACACCTGAGGCTGCAGCCGGTTACGCGCAATTTGAAGAGACGATGGTCAATACACGCAATATCACCATGCTTGAGCGTTCATTGCCAATTTTGGCAAATGGCAATGCCTTTATTGCTGTTGGCGCGCTTCATCTGCCGGGCGAAAAAGGCCTTGCACAGCTATATGAAAATGCCGGCTATACCGTAACACCTGTCAACTAGAGCACAGACTATTACGGATAAGAAACGTTCGAGTCATCACTCCAGCCATATTTTTCTTGCCAATCTCATAGTTTACGTTACGTTAACTATGTCCCTTCTCAAGGACAAAAAATAAGGAGACGATCATGCAAGTGAAATCTCTTGGCTTAGCTGCAGCGTTTGTACTTGCAGCCACTTCTGCTTCTTTTGCGCAATGCGCTTGGAACCACGAGGCAACGGCGTCGGCTTATTCTCCCGTTGAGCATAAACAAATGAGTGAACGCGTCGCGACAACGCAAGTACCCCAACCTGCCCCCATGGACGCTTGGCTCATTGCCTATATGGATGCTTGGCATCAAACCCAAGAAGCCAGCTAGGACCTCCAGAAGAAAGAAACCCGGTCTCTCATTAAGGGACCGGGTTTTTCATTTGTTTAAATATGTGAGCAACCAAGTGCAGGAGCATCTATTTTAAACAGAAGACCTCTGACAATTTTTCAAAAACTAGTTCTACAACTTGCTCAATGCTGTCCGAATGATTGCCTTGTGAAAAGGCAATACCGCCAGCAGATAAGAACGACCCAACCTATTATGTCGCTTGATGATCGTTGCGAGTGAAACCTCTTGCTGACCTTTTTGCGTATCCAGCTTCACCACAATTCTGAAATCCAGATGCGTGTCGTCAAATCCAGCAACCAGTTGGTTTTTCTCATCAGAAATAATCGGAAATATACCCACTTTATCGACATTGCGTGACACATCATCCGGCCCCTTGAGACCGAATGGCGTTACCAGCATTTGCCGAAGAGCAAGCGCGGGATTAGTCCAGACCGGAAAACGCGCAATGATTGCCTCTGCTGCTTCCTTTACGGTGGGAAAGGGTTCCTCCATCACGACGCTATAGCAGTCCGCCCAATCAGCTTCCGGCAATGCGGAATGCGGTAACGGAAATTCGATGTCAGCGACATGAGCCATACCGCATTCAAATGCCAATCAACCACAATTGTAAATGCGGCATCTTCGACGCGAAAGCTACATATGAAGTGGTTTGCCGAACGCGGTCGCCAAAGAGGCTTCACGTACGGCCTCACTCATTGTTGGGTGAGCATGGCAAGTGCGCGCCAGATCTTCAGATGATCCACCGAACTCCATTAACACGGCGACTTCGTGAATGAGATCCCCAGCGCCCTTGCCCACAATGTGCGCACCCAGTACCCGGTCGGTCTTTTTATCGGCCAGCACTTTCACAAATCCATCTGTCGCCAGCATCGCGCGTGCGCGGCCATTGGCTGAGAAGGGGAACTTTCCAGCAACATACTCAACGCCGGCAGCTTTCAGCTCTTCTTCGGTCTTGCCGACCGAAGCAACTTCGGGTTCAGTATAGACAACCGATGGAATCACATCAAAATTCACATGACCCTTTTGACCGGCCATGATTTCGGCAACAGCCATGCCTTCATCTTCCGCTTTATGCGCAAGCATTGGACCAGCGACCACATCACCAATCGCATAAATGCCAGGGATCGATGTCATCCAATGTTCGTTGATATCAACCCGTCCCTGCTTATCCAGCACCACACCGGCATTCTCCAGACCTAACTCTTGCGTATAGGGCTTACGGCCTGTCGCCACTAGAACAATCTCTGCTTTGATGGACTCAGAATTGCCACCAGCAGCCGGCTCAAAGGTAACTTCAGCACCACCGGCCGCCTTTTTAACGCCCGTAACTTTTGCGCCCAAGTTAAAACTCATACCTTGTTTTTCGAGCATCTTTTTAAACTGCTTGGACACGTCCTTGTCCATGCCAGCCAATATCGTATCGAGATATTCAACCACCGTTACCTTCGCGCCCAGGCGTTGCCAAACCGAACCCAACTCAAGTCCAATTACACCGCCGCCAACAACAACCAATGTCTTTGGCACTTTAGGTAGTTCAAGCGCGCCAGTAGATGACACGATGATTTTCTCATCGAACGCAACATCAACGCCAGGAATGCCCGCAACATCTGAGCCTGTAGCAATCACGATGTTTTTGGTTTCGATATCTTGGCTCATTCCATCACTATCGGTAACCGACAGCTTACCTTCGCCCAATACCTTACCGGTACCTGTTAGCACATCGATCTTGTTCTTCTTCATCAGGAA
>JBCDFK010000411.1:0-3079 GCA_039178065.1 Pseudomonadota bacterium
CACGGGATCCTGATGCGGCAGAACGCGGCACATTAATCCATAAAATCTTGGAAGAGATCACATTCGCCGAGCTGGATTATGACAGTGACACAATTGTTGATGAAGTTCAGAGCATTGCCACAAAAGTATTTGATGCAGCGCAACTGCCGGAAGATATTGAGATTATCTGGCGCGCCCGCTTTGATGCCTTAACGGATGGGTTGATCAATTGGGAAATTGGTCGAGATGAGCTTGGCACAACGCGCCACGCCGAGATCAAAGCCAATAGGCTGCCGATCGATGATACCGGCGTAACGCTCGGCGGCCGGCCGGATCGACTGGATCAGCGCGCTGATGGTTACATCGACATTGTTGACTTTAAGACCGGCGGCGCTCCTTCGGCCAAACAGGTTAAAGCATTGCTGGCGCCGCAAATGCCATTGGAGGTGGCATTGCTGAAACGTGGCGGGTTTGACGATGTTAGTGGCGATGCATCGGCGCTTCTATACATCACGCTTGGCCCGACCGGGAATGTCGATATCAGGAATGTGTGCGGCACTGGTAAAAATGCCGCCGATGCCAACGAACTGGGGCAAATCGCCTGGGAAAAACTAGTCGACATCATGCACTATTATGGTGACGCCAAGAACGGTTACATCTCACGCGCAGTTCCTGCACTTCAGCACGATTATGGTGGCGAATATGATCATCTTGCGCGCGTGATGGAGTGGTCTGCTGGAATTGATGCAGACGGTGATGGTGGAGAAGCATCATGACCGAAAGCCCGATTGACGAAGCCTTAAAACCGCGTCCCGACCAGGCTACAATAAACCGTCAAAAAATGGCGGCAGATCCACTGATGTCCGCTTGGGTTTCAGCCAATGCAGGGTCGGGCAAAACCTATGTCCTATCGACACGCGTGATACGCCTACTGCTTGATGGCGTGGATCCATCAAAAATATTATGCCTGACATATACAAAAACTGCCGCCGCCGAAATGAAGAACCGTGTATTTTCTCGGCTTGCTGAATGGGTGACAATGGAGGAAGCAGCGCTCGCAAAGTCGCTCTCTGAAATCACCGGTAAGAGCATAAAAGAACCAGAGCTGTCCTTTGCAAGAACGCTGTTTGCCCGGGCGCTGGAAACACCAGGCGGATTAAAAATACAAACAATCCACGCCTTCTGCGAGGCGCTTCTGCACCGGTTTCCTCTTGAAGCGAACATTGCCGGACATTTCGAATTAATTGATGAAAAGGCATCGGAGTTTTTGGTTGCGGAGGCACGCCGCATATTGCTTACCGGCAAGAATGAAACCACACGGGCGGCGCTCGCGCGCATTCTCGCACGCGCGGGAGAAACGGGGCTCGAAAAACTTCTGAATGAAATCGTTGCTAAGCGCGAAAAGCTAAACACCATCATTGGCAATATGGGTGATGAAGCTGATCGCAAGCAGGCCTACCTCAACGCATATGGATTTACCGCAGACGAAACCAGCGCATCTATTGAAGCAACGATTTTCGACCAGCTGCCAATTGATTTGGAGTTTATGCGATCTGTTCGAGATGAAGCTGCATCGCTGGGAAAATCGAGAGCCTACGAGTTTGCCTATGGCTGTGTGGTCGCACTGGAAAACCGGAACACCGAAGAAGCTTTCATTCAATTGAAAACCACATTGGTGAAGGAGAGCGGCGAGGCCTACAGCCCAACTTGGTTGTTTGCAAAAGACATTTTGAACAAGTTCCCAACCCTGGCAGAGCGCTATGCACAAGCGGCTTCTGTCATGTCTGATATTGTTGCGCGCACCAATCTTCTTGACGAGATCTCCAAGACGCTTGATGCCTTGTCTATCGCTGATCGATTGCTGTCGCTTTATAGCTCGATGAAGAACCGCCGCGGCCTGCTTGATTTTGAGGATCTTATCAACCGGACAGAATCCATGTTGCTCAAGGACAATGTCGCGGCATGGGTCAGGTACAAGCTCGACCAGGGCATTGATCATATTTTGGTCGATGAAGCGCAAGATACGAGTCCCGCGCAATGGCGGGTGATCAGGATATTAGCCGACGAATTTTTTGACGGCGATACCGCTGCAAGCAACCGCAGAACTGTTTTTGCTGTGGGTGACGAAAAGCAATCCATCTATTCGTTCCAGGGTGCGGATCCGCGTGGCTTTGATGATGCACGCCTGCACTTCAAGATAAAAGTAAATGATGCTCAACGTGCATTTGAAGATCTTCGCCTAGACGCATCATTTCGCTCAACGGGCGATGTATTGTCGGCGGTCGATCATGTGTTTTCTCACATCGATAGCAGGCGCGGACTTTCTGGGGCGGAAGGAAATTTCCCGCCGCACCAATCCTTGCGTGAAAAACAGCCCGGCAGCGTACAGCTGTGGGATTTGGAAGAACCCCAAGAAACTGAAGATGAGGAAGATTGGCGCAAACCGGTTGATCATGCCAAAAAGCCCGCTGTCATTGTCGCCGAACGCGTTGCCGATCAGATTAAGCAATGGATCGATGACGGCGCTTGCCTTGAAGCATCGGGAAAGCCAATTCAAGCGGGTGATGTGCTGGTGCTGGTTAGAAAGCGCGATGCTTTTGTCAATGCATTGTCGCGTGCTCTCAAAAATCGCGATGTGCCGGTCGCCGGCGCTGATCGCCTTTCGATGGTAAGCCACATCGCTGTGATGGATCTAATGGCGTTGGGCCGTATTATCCTGAACAGCAGCGATGACTTATCCCTTGCGGCGCTTTTGCGGAGCCCTCTCTTTGGTTGGTCTGATCAACAATTGTTTGATTTGGCTTATGGCAGGCAAAGCAGTTCGCTTTATGAGCAATTGGCGCGTTTAGCGCCAGAACATGAACAATCTGCCGCCGCCTATATGCAGCTAGAGCGATGGAAGACCATCGCGCTGAATAAGCCCGTCTTTGAATTTTATAGTCATGTATTGGGTGTGGGCGAAGGACGCAAAAAACTGATCAGTAGACTTGGGCCAGAAACCGGCGAAATGCTGGATGAGTTTTTGAGTTTTGCCATCGCGCAGGAACGCACTGGTGCGGTAGCGCTCGAGACATTCTTGAACACACTTGAGAATTTTAGC
>JBCDFK010000412.1:0-3072 GCA_039178065.1 Pseudomonadota bacterium
GGTCTTCGGGCTTTTGGCTGTCGAGCCAAGCCAGAAAACTGACCATAGCGGCGCCATCGCGCTTATGGGCCTCAATCGCACCTTTGCGTTCGGTCTTGTTTTTGCGGGCACGGGGTAGGCGGCATGGATCGACACCTTTGATTATTTCAGCACCTGCATCTTCAAGCGTTGTTGCTAACTTCATCGCGACTAGCGACGGGTCGAGCAGGACCTTTGTCTTGTATTCTCCCAGCATGTTCAGATGCTCGTCGAACTGCTCGGGTTCATACAAATCGCACAGCTGGTTGAGATAGGCATGTTCTTCAGTACCCAGCTTTTGCATGTCGATGAAGAGTTTTGGATCGCCCTTTGCGGGCACAATTGCAAATGCGAGTACAAGCGGCGTGTGAACAACATCGAGCCCGCGAATGTTGAATGCCCAGCAGATTGAATTTGGATCGGTTAGAACCGTTACGTCTGCGCCGCTTTCGCGCACTGTCTTACCGATTTCATTGAGCTTTGGTTTTGGAGCTGTGCCGGCAAACTCGGTGCCATGAATTTTGACCATGCCGCGGGGCGGATCAGGTTGATCATCCCAAATTTCATCGATCGGATTCGCCTTGAGATGAACGAGCTCTGCACCGATATGTTCCGCTTGTTTTCTCAGGCTATCGATTGATTCCATAGTGTGTAGCCATGGATCTATACCGATGCGCATATTCTTGGCACCCCATTCTTTGATGCCTAATGTTCCCTCTACTGTGACGCTATTGCCTGTTTCAAAGACCGTTTCGTCGGTCTGCTGCTCAACCTGCAAAGTGTATCGACCATCGGTGAAAACCAATGCCCGCTTGGCAAGGATTACCGCAAACCCGGCAGAGCCTGTAAATCCAGTCAGCCAAGCTAAGCGCTCCGCGCGGATTGGAAGATATTCGTTTTGATGTTCGTCACTATGTGGAACAACAAATGCATCAAGATTTAAGTCTTTTAGCTTTTGCCTCAGCGCTTTCACACGGTCTGCGCCTTTTGATTTTTCGGAAGTGACGTTGAAAGACTGAAACATGCTGGTCCGTTCATTGGTTAGGGGAGCAACCTAGTCGAGCGCGGCGCGGCCTGCAATCGTGAAGCATCACTTCGGTGGCTTATTAATATTGCGTTGCACCATTTTATGTTGCGCATGCGAAATACGCATAGCTGTATTGCCTGATTAGCGTTGGTAATTTGGTGCTTCAAAGCACATATTGCCGTGATCGCAGTAACGCGAAACTAATTAGGAGACAAACGATGTCACAACGCAAAAGCTTTATGAGTTCTGCATATGATGCGATGGTGAACGCTCGTACTCGCCAAGCATCAGCTTATGTAAACGGCGCGCTTTTGATGCTCGATGATGAAACGCTTAAGGCTCATGGCTACAACCGCAAAGAGCTTGAAGGCAAACACTCAGCATTCTATCCGTTCTAAGAAACGGGCTACATTCTGAATGATTAAAGCGGCTCTCTGGGCCGCTTTTTTGTTTTAACGCTTCAAATGAAGGGTCACCCAACCCTCGCGTTCTATCGTTTTGACATGAACTAGCCCCATATTTCGAAACTTGGCGAGTACCATGTTTCTCTGATGGGTGAGTATGCCAGATAGGATGACATCGCCGCCGCCGGCAAGGTTCCGTTCGATATCGAGGGCCATTGCCATGAGCGGCCAGGGCAAAATGTTTGCAACTATTAAGTCAAATGGGCCAGCACGAATGAACGCTTCGTTTCTCAATCCAATTGCTGTCTGGCACTCAATGGCGCGGCTCTCGCCGTTCAGAGCCACATTTGATCGCGCAACATCGATCGCGATGGGATCTATGTCGGTCGCAAGGACAGGCGTGTGGACGAGTTTGGCAATGGCGATGGCTAGCACAGCGCTACCGGTTCCCAAATCCAGGCTATAGCGCGGCACCTTTCTGCGCAGCAGCGACTCAATCATGATCAAACAACCGCTGGTCGTGCCATGGTGGCCGGTCCCAAAGGCTTGGCCAGCGTCGATCTCGATACCGATGTCGGTACTGCGGACTTGATCCCTGTCATGTGCGCCATGCACCAAAAATCGGCCCGCGCGAACGGGTTTTAGACCCTCGAGAGACTTTGCAACCCAATCAATGTCGGGCAGGTCTTCGCGTCCAATAGTCCGGTTTAGTTTCCCTGGCTCAAGTTTTGCTTCGATACGCTCCTTGGTAGCTTGGATCAGCGTATCGTTCGTATCGATGTAAAGCGAAACCTCGTGAATATCGGCGTCTTCGTCAATTTCAGTGATTGCAATGCCGTAGCCATCGTCTTCAAACTCTTGCTCGAGTAAGGAGAAAATCTGCTCGGCATCAACTTTATCAGCACGCAGGGTTAGAAGACTTTGGGGCATGATATTGCTTTGCGATTTTATGTTTGAGCCAAGAAAAGTAGAGTGCTTCTTATATCATTTTTCCTGGCTTGCCAGCTCTATCAATGCTGGTTACGCAATTTTATCAGAGTTTTGCTAAGTCGCGCAGTTTTTCAATGGCGACATCTGGATTTTCGCCCCAAGCGATCGTCTTGCGAAAAGCACCGTCTGAATCCAAAAGGAAAATCGAAGCTGTGTGATCCATAGTGTAGTCACCACCGTCGAGTTCTTGGCGTTTATAGTAGACACCAAAGCCACCTACCATTTCACGTACTTTGTCTGGGTCGCCTGAAATGGCGACGATACGATCGGAAACGCTGGCAACATAGTCTCCCAATATCTCTGGCGTATCGCGTTCTGGATCGACGGTCACGAAGAATGCATTAACGTTCTTGCCTTCATCGCCCAATGCTTCCAACCATCCATTGAGCTCATAGAGTGTTGTTGGACAGATTTCAGGACAATTGGTGAAGCCGAAGAAAATCGCCGAAGGATTACCTTTTAGATTGTCTTGTGTGATGGTTTCACCACTTGCTGCTGTCAGGCTGAACGGAACACCATAGGCATCGGGGGCGTTTTGCATCTGTTGCCATTGGAAACCAATCAGGCCCAATGTTGCAATCAAAGCCAGTAAAACGGCGGAAAAGATTATTCGCATGATCATTACCTAATCTA
>JBCDFK010000413.1:0-3065 GCA_039178065.1 Pseudomonadota bacterium
CTGGAAATACGGCTGACGGTTTTCCCGATTATTCATTTAACGAAAGCAGTTTGCCGGACTATCGATTTGAACGCTTTCTAACTGATCAAGGCTGTAAAGCGGTTGCAGGCACCGATGAAGCCGGACGTGGACCCTTAGCTGGCCCAGTGGTTGCAGCGGCCGTGGTCCTGCCAATTGATATCAATATTGAAGGGCTGAACGATTCAAAGAAACTATCGATCACCAAGCGGGACGGGCTTTTTGATGCCGTAATGGCAAATGCGCTTGCAGTATCAGTTGCGTCCATCAGCGCGGAAACAATTGATCAGTCCGATATTCGGAAAGCCAGCCTAGAAGCAATGCGTCGCTGCGTAGCCACATTGTCTATTTCTGCAGATGCGTTGCTAGTAGATGGACGCGATATACCACCGGGCTTGCCTGCGCATGTGCAAGCCCACCCCTTGGTAAAGGGCGATGGGCGTTCAATGAGCATCGCTGCTGCAGCTATTATTGCGAAAGTAACTAGAGACCGAATGATGGCGCAGCTTGGATCTGAACAACCGGGCTATTTGCTGGAAAGCCATATGGGTTATGGATCTGCGCATCACCGTGCAAAGATCGCTGAAAAAGGCGGAATTGAACGTGTACATCGATATTCATTCAGGCCATTGAAGCAGGACTAATTGCGCGCAACAAAAAACCGCGCATGAGTTGATCATACGCGGTTTGATTTTATTCGGGTTGGTTTGCTTAGTTCAAACCAGATTTGACTTGCGACAGTGATTGCTTGAACAGATCGCCTTCTGACTTTGCGGTCATCTTCTCACTGAGAAGCTTTTCTGTTGCAGCGATGGCAACATCCACACCGGTCGAACGCACTGCGTTTACAGCGTCAGCTTCTGCTTGAGCTATTTTCTGCTCAGCCATTGCGGTGCGGCGCTCAACATATTCTTCAGTCTTTGCTTTCGCTTCGACTGCAATCGCTTTTGCTTCGCGCTGAGCAGCTTCAATGACGCTTTCTGCTTCTTTTTCGGCTTCTTTGCGTTTGCGCTGGTATTCAGCCAAGACTTCGGCGGCTTCCTCGCGCAATTTGCGTGCTTCTTCCAACTCATTGCGAATTTTATTGGCGCGGTCATCAAGACCTTTGCCAATCAACGCTGGTACTTTGAAATAGGCCAGGACACCCAGGAAAATAAGAAGGCCAATCAATGCCCAAAATGATGCGTCAAACATGTTCTTTTCCCTTACTTACTGGCCGCCGCGACGGCCTTGGTAAGATCTGCCTTGGTGGCTTTGCCGCCCAACAGCTTGGTGAATATTTCTGATGCAGTATCTTCGGCGATACCGCCAACTTCAGACATCGCTTTCGTGCGAATATTTGCAATGCGTGCTTCAGCTTCGCTCAATTTTGCAGCAAGGTCTTCCTCGACCTTTTGACGTTCCACAGCTGCTTCACTGTTTACCTTATCGCGTGCTGCCTGGCCAATCTCATGCGCCTTGGCTTTGGCTTCGACCAATTCCTGCTCATAAGCGGCAATGGAAGCATCTGCTTCGTCGCGCAACTCACCGGCCTTGTCCAAATCCTGTGCGATACGGTCTTGGCGGGTTTCCAAAATGCCGCCAATGCGTGGCACGATAACTTTGGTCATGAACCAAAGGAAGAAACCAAATGTAATGGCAAGCCAAAACAGCTGTGATGCAAAAGTGGACGGATCAAAAGGCGGAAATGCTCCGCCATGTTCTGCTGCACCATTGGCAGCTTCTTCTGCCGCATATGCGTTGGTGATAAACATTTATCAATCCCAAATTTCTAAATCAAAGACCATGCGAACCAAATCGACAATCTTTGGCGATTGCGTATCGCCCGAATTCTGTTTCGGTGCACTAAGTCACCGCTTTTTTTTGGCATGACCGCCGCCAATTTCGGCGACAGTCAATCCAAAGGTTTCTCTGAGGTATTAAACCGCGAAGAGAAGAAGTAGAGCGATGAGCAATGAGAAGATGCCCAAAGCTTCGGTCACGGCAAAGCCGAAGATCAAACGACCGAATTGGCCATCTGCTGCTGACGGGTTGCGCAATGCACCTGACAAGAAGTTACCGAAAATTGTACCAAGACCAATACCTGCACCGGCCATACCAAGACATGCAATGCCTGCGCCGATGTATTTTGCTGCTTCCGCTTCCATTTTAAGCTCCTTTGGATCGTAATGTGCAGTTAGTGTAGTTCTTTACAACGGGATCATCCCGCTATTTTTTTCCTAGTGGGATGGGTGCAATGCATCGTTGAGATACATACAGGTTAGCACTGCAAACACATAGGCTTGCAAGAATGCCACGAGGAATTCGAGGCCGGTTAGCGCAACGGTCATGGCAAGCGGCAAAATCGCTGTACCGACACCCAGTGCGCCAAGGCTTGAAAGTGAAACAACAAAGCCGGCGAACACTTTCAATGTGATATGTCCTGCAAGCATGTTGGCGAATAGACGGACCGACAATGAAATCGGACGCGAAAGGAATGATATTACTTCGATGGCGATGACAAGCGGCATTAGCACGCCCGGCACGCCTTCAGGCACGAACAAGCCCAAAAACTTGAACCCATGCTTTGCAACGCCATAAATAATCACCGTGCCGATCACCAGCATTGCCAGCGCAAAAGTTACGATGATGTGTGAGGTGACAGTGAAGAAATATGGGAACATCCCGATAAGGTTTGCCACCAAAACGAACATGAACAACGAAAACACAAAGGGGAAGAACTTCATTCCCTCTGTTCCTGCCGCATCTCGTAACATGGAAGCGACAAATTCATAGGATGACTCCGCTATGGATTGGCCCCGGCTTGGTACCAATGAGCGGCTCGCAGTTGCGAAGAATAAGAATGCTGAGGCGACAGCGACGGTTGCGACCATGAACAATGAAGAGTTCGTGAAAGACAGGTCCAAACCGGCAACATTCTCAATAGGAATGATTTTGCTGATTTGAAACTGGGAGATGGGATCGTTTGCCACCTTAGTCACCTTGCTTTTTACTATCGCCATCATCGGCGATATTGTTAACATCGTCAGAAGTCGAACTAGACATTC
>JBCDFK010000414.1:0-3057 GCA_039178065.1 Pseudomonadota bacterium
ATCCACCATTGGGCGGATGGTATTTGGGGCTTTGGAATCAATTGTTCGGCGATGGTATTTTGGCATCTCGTGCAGCAACGCTTCCGATTTATGGGATTTCAATTGCTGTCGTCTGGTATTGGGTAAAGCGCATTGCGCCAGAGCCATACAGTCGCGACGCCTTTATTGCAGCCCTAAGTATCATGCTTGGCTCTAGCTGGTTGCTGCAATACCAAAATATTCTGTTTCATGACTACCTCCTCATGGGCATGAGTATCGCTAGTGCGCACTAAATTGTGCTCTTCATTGAATCAATGGATGACGCAAAGTGGAACCATAAATGTCTCTATGCTGCATGCGTATTTTTGGGGCTTGCCGGACTTACTAAATATAATGCGGTGTTTTTAGGGCTTGGTTTTGCAGCTTGGGTTTTGGTTTCGGCGCAGGGACGTCGATTGCTCAAATCACCCCATCTTTACTTTGCTGCGGGCATTGCAATTGCAATGCAAGCGCCCGTTTTCTATTGGAATTACATCAATGACTGGCCCTCATTTCGCTTCAACCTTCAGGATAGAATCGTCCCTGCTGGCATGGCAGATGAAGCGAATGTGGCTCAACGATATCTAACCTTCTTGGTTGGTATAGTCGTCATGTTATCGCCCACCATGTTTTTGGCGCTATTGCGGTTTGCTTTCAAGCCGTCGCCGAGCCCGGTACTGCGAAGCTTCCAAAAACCGGGGAGGTGGGTATTCATCCTATCTTCGAGCGTGTTTTTGCTTTTGTGCTATACTACTGATGTCTATTTTTACTGGAACGTTGCGGCGATCATTTTTTTCGTACCGGTAGCGCTCTTTTTCTTTTCTAGCTCGCTTGAAGTTGTACTGCATCTCATTTGGGGCTTGTTCGTATCTGGATTTTTGGTTCTAAACTCGGTGTTCATGCCTGAGCCATTTGCACCGGAAAGAGCACCTCAAAGTGTTTACTCAATCTCATTCGGACTGGATGAAGTCGTGGGCATAATTGAAGAAGAGGAAGAACGGCTTGGTGCTGAGATGATACTAACAACCGGCTACCGCACCGCTGGTCTTGTTGGATTTGCCGCACGGAGGGCGGATATCGCCACCATAAGCGCGCGCAATGATATGTATGATTTTTGGTTTGTGCCGTCTGAGCATAAGGGAAAGAATGCGTTGGTCTTATCACATGCCTCCGATCCGTTGACTGATTATGTGACTGATAGATTCCAGAAAGTTACATTGCTGCGTGAAATTGAAATTTCCAGATACGGTAGAACCATTCAAACCTATCAGCTCCACTTGGCGGAAAACTATTCCGGTGCTGGCGCTTTTTAAATTCGGGCAAATGCCACTCGCCAAAACAGCTTGAAGATGCCATTGAAGCAATAGTGTCTTGCTACTACTTTATTCACCAAAAGGAGCGCATTCATGGATGTGGGTTTAACGCGCATTGACGAAAAAGACATTGTGAAACACCGCGCGACTGCGCAATCATTGGTCAATAAATTTGTCGTTTTAGAGCAATCATCAGGCAAGTCGGGCACGCAGATGGCAGGCACACGTCGGCGAATGGTGTCGACCGTTTCAACAGCGGGTTTGCGCAAAACACGTGAAGTGGCCTTGATGAACGCGGTGGCGGCTATTCGGCCTGACGATCAGATGCTCTCGCCCAGACAGCATTCGCTTGCGTTTCGAGCGCGGCGCGGCATCGCCGTTGCATTAGCAGTGTCAGATGTATTTGCGCGTCAGACCGGCCTTGATAGCCAAACCAAAAAAAATGCGACTTCGCCACTTCAAGGCGAAGCGGCTGACCAGTTCAAGGATCTTTTAGCAGCCTCCGCCTATGTCGCCGCATTTTCGCTCGCCGCCTATCTCGGTCAAATGTTAGAGACGGATACAGAGCCTGGCGAAGATTTAGATGAGCCCGACTATCTGTTTGATACACCACAAGACTCGGTGAAGTCTGTCATCGCAGGCTTGGTGCTGGCGATCGAAGGCGCACCTGATGACGCAACAATGTTGCAACGCGCCAAGGCCTATGCGCGGGTGACTATTGAAGGCCTAATCCAGCGCAAGGCCCGCTTTGCCAAGCTTGGCACGTTTGAAGACAATCATATCAATGTTGAGCAGGATGATTTCACTCTCAATGGCTTTGATGTGGCGCAGGGCGCAAAGCGCAAGCCGCTTGCTATGCAGTTCAAAAAGCCTGATGAGATTATTGGCAACCATATTGCCAAATATCAGGCGATGAAGCTGGCAAAAATGCTTGTTTGCTATGACTTTGACAAGCAGCTCAATCCGTTTGTTGATTTAGGCGGGTTTGTTTTCACATTTATTGGTGATGGCGCGCCGGGCACCGGCAAAACAATACTCATTCAAATGATCGCAGGCATGATCAATGATTATTGTCAGGTTGCGGGTTATCCATTCCATTATGAGAATTTTGGCGTGGATCAGATATCGTCCTATCAGGGTAAGTCGGGCCAAAACTGTAAGGAATTCATCAATAATGTTGTTTCGCCCAAGGCGATTGGATTTGGTACGGTTGATGATATCGATCAGGTCGCCGCGAAACGTTCCGATGATCGCGCTTCTGCAGGGCAGCAGGAAGTCACGGCAGTATTGATGGAGAGCTTTGCCGGTGCTTCGACGGTGGTGCGCGGCAATTGCGCGTTCGGCATGTTCTCTAACTATCCAGAAAATGTGGATGATGCGTTACGTCAGCGTGCCGGTGCTCGCTGGTTGGTGGACGGGCCACAGACGCAGGATGACTACATCGATATCTTTGCGCTGCTTGCGGGTAAAAATCATAACATTCCTCTTGGGGATCACGAGCTTTATAAGGCTCAAATAATCAAAGAGGCGGTGAGTGCAGCCTATGCGGATTATTCAAAACCCTCGGAGCAGGGGCTTATGAATATATATGATCGCTTTATTGATCAGAACGGGCAGCCAAAATCTATGGCCGATGTGGGTACCTATCTGCATATGATCAAAGAAGTGGAGCCGCGCTTCACAGGCCGTGCGATCAAGAACGTGACCGATGCCATCAAAATGCGGG
>JBCDFK010000415.1:0-3035 GCA_039178065.1 Pseudomonadota bacterium
AATCTTTCACTGGGATCAGCTTCGGCGCAATGGGCCGTAACCGCACCGGTATTTGTACCCATGCTCATGTTGATCGGGTACTCGCCGGAAGTCATCCAGGCCGCCTACAGAATTGGTGATTCAACAACCAACATCATTACTCCGATGATGAGCTATTTCGGACTGATCATGGCGTGGGCGTCGCGTTACGACCGAGATCTGGGGGTCGGCACGTTGATTGCGATGATGCTGCCCTATTCGCTATTCCTGTTGGTGTTCTGGTCAGCCTTTTTCTTCTTGTGGACCTTTGGGCTTGAGTTGCCTGTAGGCCCCGGTTCGCCGACATATTTTGATGTAAATGCGGAATGATCGGGCGCCGTAGAAATAATGTGCATCCAACAGGACAGTGGAATTTCCCATCTGAGGTTGCTGTGGCGAACTCTGATGGGTCAAATTTACACGAAGCTTGGGATCATGATTTCTCCGAGGCCTTAAAGCTAAGCTCGCCATTTCTGCCGGGTGGTTCATGACACAGTTCAGACTCGATCACGCTGATCTCGATGTCATGATCGCTGGTACCGAAATTCTCAATTGCGGTTACTTAATTGCCGTGCTCGCCGAGCACCTATCTCGGTTTAGGCGATCGATCGCAGGGAAAGCGGAAAAGCCTCTGGTTGCCATCGGAATGGACCAAGGCGCTAAATCCTTACAAATTGCTGGGACCAAAAAAATCTGATGTGTAATTAGGATCACTGACCGCCGCTCCTGCATCTGTCAAAACGTGTGCATTGAAGAGCGAGCGTTGGTTTATTTGAGAACGCGAGAACTATCTCCCTGTCCCTTAGGGCGCGCCTTAAACGGGTGCGCCCTTTTTCTTGCCACTGTTGGTAGCCCACTTCAAAGATGAAAGTAGTAATATCTCTGATAATAGGCGTTTTGGTTCTGATCAAAGTAACCGCTGTCTCTCAGGTCTTTGGCGACCTGAAGGTCTTCATCCTCTTGCTTTTTGCGAGCCAGAGCTTTTTGCTTTTGCTGCTCAGCCCTTTCTTCCGGTGTTGCAAAGAGAGTGCCCCAGAAACCGCCAACAGGATTGGTATCTGCATAAGCCATTGCGAAACCTCCTAGATTTACAATGAAGTCACATCCATTAGATTAGGCCGGTACATTAGCGACGCGATGTTCAAAGAATTAAGTTCTGTTCAGACAGGGGGCATCCTTTTGAATTCTGAACTTCGTCGGGGAAACCGCATCAACATCCCCACGACCTGAAGTGTTTTTGCGGGTGAATTGCCGTCAGTCCATGTTTACCAATTCAGGACCAATTGAACCGATATAGTCTGCCAATAGGTTCCTGATTAGACATCGAAATAATGGCGATAGAGGATATCGTGCAGATCGCGCCTGCAATAACCAAGGTCCATGAGCTCTTGATTTGACATAATGTCGAGCTCGCGCTTTTTTCGTTTGTATTCGGCCATCTTTTCCCGCCTCGCCTTTCTTTCTTCGGCAGATGTAAAAAGGTAGGAAAAGATACCGTTGCCAGCGACATATTCGGCGTATGCCATCGATCAAACCTCCCGTGAAGCTAACGCTGTTTCCAAGGGTTAAATTAGATCTCTGGCTGAATCTGGCATTTGTTGAGGATTAGCGTTCCTTAATTTTGATACTCAGGGGGTTCTTTGCGTGCGCACATCATGTCCAAATCGCGCATTGAGAATTAGTGCGATCAGGAATAGCGCGCCTCCAAATAACGTCATCCGTGAGATCCCCTGATCAAGAAACATCCATGCCCAAAGCGATCCGAGGAAGATTTCGAAAAGCGATATCATCGTGAATTCTGCAGCTGAAACGCTCTTCGATCCCACCGTATACAATAAAAAAGCGCCTCCGGTGAGGAAGAAACCTACTCCAAGCATCGCCAGTGCTTCCTGCGGAGACGAGCGTATTTGCTCAGCACTCAACAGAAATATGACAAGCGCCAAGACCAATCCAACGATGCCGCTAAGAGCCATCGACACCCGCATATCAATATTTTTCCCCGCTCGAAGCGCGACGGAAAAAATCGCGTAAAAGGTCGAGGCGATGAATGCCGCAAGGCTACCCCAGTTTGATTGGTGGATCGTGCTTTCATCTTCTTGCCCACCAAATACGATCAACACGACCCCGACAAGCGAAAGCGCTACTGCGACTGAAGTCACCCCGGATAGATGCTCGTTAAGAAATAGGCGCGCAATGACAGCAGCCTGAAGGGGTGCAGTAGCGAACAACAACAGAACGCGCGCAACGGGTGCATTCTGGAAGGCATAGACCGCTAACGCAAACGCTGTCCCAAGCGCCACCGATGCAATCAATCCAGGGCGACCAATTTCAGTCAGTTTGGTCGTTTTCCTTTCTTGCGGTCCACCGGTTAAAACGATCACAAGAACAAAAAAGGCTGTAATGCCCGCACACCGCAGCATCACAAGTTCGAAGGCGTTGATGTGGTCAAAGCCTGCCACCACTGCGCCAATTGGTGAAACAACCAGTGACCCCAAGAGAATTAGGCCAATTCCTTTAACCCGGTTCTCCATAATCCCAACCTCTGCACCCAGATGACAATCTAAATCGCTTTCAACTACGTTTCTTCAACTTCTTTCCGCGCCTTCTCTGCATAATTTGCGAAAGGTGTTGCGCATCAAAGCTGTTAAGATTTTGCACAACAGACAATTACAAGCTTCGGCCAGAAATACTGATTTCTATTATGGAGTACATCCTGACCCTAGCCGATTTCTCTTGTTGATTTGGACTCTGTGCAGTTGCTTTGTAAAATCTGCCCGGTCTCTACAGGGCGGAAATTGCTGACATCAAAGGCCCAAGGTGCAATGGTGGCATCAACATTTCCCCGCGATCATGAAAAGCCATGTTCTGGGGAGTCTTTGGATAAATCAAAATGGTGGTTTTTTGATGAGTTATTTCAACATTGATGTCTATTCACGACCTGTGACAACCAATAGTCCTGAGGCGCAGCTTTGGTTTGATCGCGGGCTGGTTTGGCTATTTGGCTTCAACTACGAAGA
>JBCDFK010000416.1:0-3034 GCA_039178065.1 Pseudomonadota bacterium
GATAAATGGACTTTGCTGATCATTCGCGATCTGATGTTTGAAGGCAAACAAAGCTACAGTGAATTGCTTAATTCCAGAGAGAACATTTCAACCAACATTTTGGCCTCAAGATTAAAAAGCATGCAAGAAACCGGCATTATAGTCGCATCAACTGCTAAACGGGGTCAGGCTGGAAGCGGTTATGCTTTAACCCAAAAAGGCATAGACATGATACCCATCATGCTGGAAGTCTATCTTTGGACTGAGAAGCACTATTCGATTCCGAAAGATATTCAGACGATCTTGGAAGTCGTCAAAGCTGACAAATCTGCTTTCATTGACAAAATCGCGGCCGATCTCACCGATAAGCTAAAAATGAGCGCCTGAGCTCTCAGCTGCCCCCTCGAATTTTCCAAAAGAATCGTAACTTGCATTTTGCAAGCGTGAGATGTATCAATTTAAAACTTGCGAAACGCAAGCTACGACATTTTGAATCAACGCGCCCCCAAATTGAGAGTAAACGAAGCATGGAAATAGTACCCGCGCATTTATTGAGTTCCTTGGTGTTGTATGGTGGATCGCTGGTTGTGCCGCTGCTTGCCTTTGGGACCTATCTTGGTTCAGGCGCGACGTTCAAGAAGTCCCTAAATATTGCTTTGGGAGTCGCAGCCTGGGGATCCGTGGTTTTTCTATTTGCCCGTTACTGGCAGTTTAGTATTGCAGACCCAACGATCGTTTGGATCATTGTCATTGCCAACTTTCTTCTACCATCAATTTTGGTTGTGAAGTTCAGGAACTATTTTATAGGTGATGGCCTATCATTGGCATGGCTCACGCTGCCTCAAGCATTTCGATATATGGGCACACTGTTTATTCTGGAGAACTTACTAGGTCACACAGGCACGATTTTTGCTTACACGGCTGGCTTTGGTGATTTCGCCGCAGCGGTGATTGCCTCGACAATACTAATTATCCTGCTCACAGGTGGTCGACCAGGTAAGTTCATATTCTATGTATTGGTTATCTTCGGCACGCTTGACTTCTTGGTGGCCTATTCGCTCAGCTTTCTTAGCAGCAAGAATGTCGCGCTACATTTGATCGCCGTAGACGAGAACCATTTGATGACATTGCTGCCTTTGGCGTTGCTGCCATATTTTCTTGTACCCTTTGCGATGGCTTACCACACGATGATGTTCTTGACTTTGAAGGGTGCTAAAAATGACGAGCTTTAATGCTACAGGCGGCTGTAGCTGCAAGGAAACACACTATACCATCTCCGGAACACCGATGTTCCGTGCGTATTGCCATTGTAGCACATGCCAGGCTTACAACCAGTCGGATTTCGCCGACATTATCGTCATGCGATCGAAGGATGTTTTACTCGTCGGACAAGAAAAAATCGCCTATAAATACCATCAGCAACCTCCCTTGCTTCAACGCGGTAATTGCACGGAGTGTGGTGGGGTCATCATAGAGAAAATGCGCATTCCGCTGCTGGCAAATATGACAATCATTCCTACCCAAACACTGCGCGATCGAGAGAATTTACCTGCGCCGTCGTTTCACATGTTTTACCATCGTAGAATTGCCGACGCAGTCGAAAAGCTTCCGAAACACGAAGGCTACTTAAAAAGTCAAATGGCTTTTTCGGCAAAGGTCCTAGCATCCTTGGTGCCACGGTAGATACATCGTCAAAACAAATTTCCACATTGGGCTCGGAGCGGACCTTCGTTCAAATGCTGGCGAATGGCTGCTGAAGGCCGGTCCTATGAACGGCCGAGCTAACTTCAGATCTCAACGCTTTCAGAGATTGATAACGCATCTTCTAGGTCTATACCCAGATAACGTACTGTGCTGTCCATCTTGGTGTGACCCAATAACAACTGCACGGCTCTCAGGTTGCCGGTTTTCTTGTATATCTGAGCTACTTTGGTGCGACGCATAGAATGGGTTCCATAGGCACTTGGCTCTAGACCAATTGAATAAACCCAGCTTTTGACCATCCGAGCATATTGCCTTGTCGATAGGTGCGGACGGTTATGAAAGCGGCTGGGCCAAAGAAACTCTTGGCCAAACATCATGGGATGTCCAATCCAACTTACGAGCGAGTTGCGCGTGCCCTCCGATATCTCAAATCGCACCGGTGTTTTCGTCTTGCTTTGAAGGATTGAGGTTCGTTCTTTGATTGAACCTGCAGCCAGCACATCTGCGACCTTCAACTTGATGAGATCACAACCACGCAACTTGGCGTCAATAGCCAAATTGAAAAGTGCAAGATCGCGTATTCGGCCAGCTAGTTCCAGTCTTACACGGATCGCCCAAACATGTTTGGGTAACAGTGGTCTTTTTTGACCAACGATACGGCCGTGGTTCCAAGCCTTTTTGGGAGGTATGATTGCTGGAAGGTTGGTAGTAGTCATTTCACGATCTCCTGACCCTTACCCTCCTTCCTCAGCACTCAGACATTGAGATGACGAATATTCGGACCGAAGTCGTAATTGAGCAAGGTCGGCTTCGAGCCCAAAGTGGACGCTGCTCAACCGCCTCAATTGGAAGGCAAGATCGCGCTTGAAGTGCGATGCTTCATGCCAGTTTTGTCAGGCGTCGAGGAAGCTAGTTTAGGTTGGGTAGATTGATGCAACCGCCGCTATGAAGCTGTAAGCACCCTAAGTCTGCTCTAACTCGCGTGCCGAGAGTAAATAGTAGTTTCTGGTCGGCGCATTGACGGTCTGGTCTGCGAGATTTCGGAGCGCGCTTTTCTTGACCTGGATTGCCGTATCCAGTTCAACTTTCAAAACGATCAAATGATCCGCTAGCTCTATCGCCCATTGCAAGTCACCGTCTGAGAAGGCCTTTTGGGCCGCCTCGATAATCTTAGCTTCGCCGCCCGCCAGAGCGACAATCCTTTTCGCTTCTGCATCAGGAGGCAACTTTCCAAGACTGGTTGGATTTCCGTCAAACCATCCAAGCGTGCCAGCAAAATATGCACGCGATGCATAGCCGAGATGACCATAAAATTCCTGGAGCGCCGGTTCATCTGACAAGTGCTTAGGCA
>JBCDFK010000417.1:0-3021 GCA_039178065.1 Pseudomonadota bacterium
CGATCGCCAACTTGTGAGTTCTTTTGGAACTTGGCGATATCTTCATCAGACAGCCCGGAAAAATAATTGTAGTTCTTATTATATTCGCGGACATGGTCCACACAGAACCAAAGATATTCGCCTTCGCGATTGCGCCCTGCCGGCGCTTTATATGCACCAGGCTTTTCGCAACCGGCCCACTGGCACTTGTTGCGTGCGGCTTCCTCAGCCTTCTTTTTCTTCCCGCCGGGATTAATGCGGATACTATCGAAATATTTTGATTTTGAGGTCATGACACCAATTTGGGGCAAGCCGCCCTTTAAACAAGGATTGATAGCGAAATCACAAATGCAACTGGCACAAAAATAATGTGCATTTAGCGACGCACCGGTTTAACGGTACATGGCGTTCGTTGCAAGGCTGGAAGGTGATCGAAATGGGTCCAATTGAAAAGCGAATTCATGACATTTTGTCGGAGGCGTTGTCGCCGGAGCGAATTGTCGTGATTAATGAAAGCCATTTGCACGCGGGCCATGCCGGCGGCACCCCCGACGGATCGGGCGAATCACATATGAGGGTTCGCATAATCTCGGCCAGTTTCGATGGTGTCAGCCGTGTGCAACGTCATCGTATGATCAATGAATTGTTGAAACCGGTTTTGGACGAAGGCTTGCATGCTCTCGCGCTTGAACCAGCTGCAACAGGCGAAAGCGTGCGTTGGTAGTTACAGCGATTTCACGCGTAGTTTTTCAATCCGGTTTTTGTCACGCTTCATCACCAGGAAGCGCTTGCCGTAGAAAGTGAAGGCCTGCTTTTCAGCCGGGATTAGCTGAGCTTCGTGGATGACAAGCCCCGCTACCGTCGTTGCTTCTTCATCAGGCAAGTTCCAGCCCAATGCACGGTTTAGATCGCGGATGGGCACTGTGCCTTCAACGACGACCGAACCATCGGCTTCGGTTTTAACGCCAGACATATCAATATCATGCTCATCGGCGATTTCGCCCACGATTTCTTCAATGATGTCTTCAAGCGTTACAAGGCCTTCCAACTCACCATATTCGTCGACAACCAATGCCACATGTGCCTTGCGGCGCAAAAATGCATTGAGTTGGTCATGCAGCATTGTTGCTTCGGGAACAAACCATGGTTTGTTGGCCACCTTTGCGATGTCGATCTTTTTCGGATCATTGTTCACCAAATGCAGCGCACGCAGCAGGTCTTTGGCGTGTACGATGCCAATAATATTGTCAGATTCACCGCGATAAAGCGGAAGCCGGGTGTATTGGCTTTCTAGAATTTGCCTTACGACGTCTTCGGTTGGATCGTCAGCATTAATACTCTCCATCGCTGTGCGGTGGATCATGACATCGGCCACATCGAGTTCATTGAGGTCGAGCAAACCTCCCAGACGTTCCCGGTCTTCTTTACCCACAGAACCTTCTTCGTGAAGAACTTCCACTGCGCCGCGCAGCTCGTCTCGACCCGTCAGAATGGATTGGTTTTCATCAAAATCAACGCCGAAAATGCGAAGGATGCGCCGAACAATAACATCGACGGCTTTGGCAAGCGGAGATACAAGAAGAACAAAGACTCTGATCGCTGGAATCACGAAGAGTGCAAATCGGTCAGTTTGCGAAATCGCCAGATATTTTGGCAAAACCTCTGCAAAAATGACCAGTAAGACAGTCATTAGGATGGTGGCAAAAATCACGCCTGACTCGCCAAAAATTCTCAGCAACAATGTTGTTGCCAAAGCCGATGACATGACATTGATCAAATTATTGCCAATGAGTAGCGCGCCGATCAGCCGTTCTTTGTTTTCAATTAGCGCATTGACCGAACTTGCGCGCTTGTCGCCCAAATTGCCAAGTTGCTTCATGCGGCCGCGAGAGACAGCCGTAAGCGCTGTTTCTGATCCAGAGAAAAATCCGGATAGAATGATTAGAACTAGGATTGCGCCTGCTGTGAGCCAGATATCCATTTTTCTCTCTTTAGCTTTCTAATGCCTCTGACAAAAAGGAGTGAACCTCAGAGGCCGGAACGTCCTTAGACACAAAGGCTTTACCAATTCCGTGGGTCAATATGAAAGTTAGATCGCCGCGTGTGACTTTCTTGTCTTGTGCAATAAAGTCCATCATCTGATCTGCGCTTTCTATCTGTCCCTTAAGATAGGAAAGGTTGGTGGGCAGGCCAACGCTTTCAAGATATTTGGTGATACGATGCGTGTCATCGGTTGATGATTGGTTCATTCGTGCAGAGAATGCATGGGCCAGCACCATGCCGATTGCAACGCCTTCACCATGCACCAAGATTTCTGATTTGTATTGCACGATACCTTCAAGAGCATGTCCGAATGTATGACCAAGGTTGAGAAGTGCACGCTCTCCGGCTTCAAACTCATCGCGCGTCACGATGGCCGCTTTTGCGCGACACGAAGTTGCAACCGCATGGACACGGGCGTCACCGCCAGCGCGTATTTCTGCCCAATTGCCTTCAAGCCAATTATAGAATTCAGCGTCGTTGATGAGACCATATTTGATCACTTCGGCAAAACCGGCTCGGAATTCACGGTCGGTAAGCGTGTCTAGAATACTGGTGTCAGCAATGACCAATTTGGGTTGGTAGAACGCGCCTACAAGGTTTTTGCCTTGCGGTGAGTTGATCGCGGTCTTGCCGCCAACGGAACTATCCACCTGCGCTAACAGGGATGTCGGAATTTGCACAAAGTTGACACCGCGACGCACAATTGATGCGGCGAACCCTGCCAAGTCACCGATTACACCGCCGCCAAAAGCAATGATTGCATCGCCGCGTTCCAGCCGCATGGCAATGGCAGCTTCAACGACTTGCTCCAGATGAGCATAACTTTTTGTCGATTCGCCTGCGGGCAAAACTATCGTATCTGCTTCGATGTCAGCGTTCGCAAGACTGGCCTTCAATGTTTCCAAATGAATACCCGCAACATTTTCATCGGTCACAATGGCGCATTTTGCTTTTGGCAATATCGCTTTGATGCGGTCGCCGGCAGACACTAATACGCCA
>JBCDFK010000418.1:0-3019 GCA_039178065.1 Pseudomonadota bacterium
GTTCTACCAGCTCTCAGCCTGTCAGCCACTCTCCCAATCCTGCTGACCATCGCAATCGGAACATTTGCTGGTATCATTGTCGGCGCTCTTCCTGGACTAGGTACAGTTCTTGGACTTGTTATTGCTATCCCTTTCACCATTCCCATGGAACCGCCGATGGCGATTGCGCTCTTGCTTTCGGTTTATGTCAGCTCAATCTATGGTGGATCGATTGCGGCAATTTTGATCAACGTACCGGGAACACCGCAATCCGCTGCATCAGTGTTTGATGGTTATCCAATGGCGCAACGTGGCCATGGTGCTCTTGCACTTGGATATGCCACGGTGGCCAGCTTCGTCGGTGGTATCTTTTCGTTAATTGTGCTGATTTTCGCTGCGCCGCTTCTCGCCCGTGTTTCGCTGGAGTTTGGCCCTATCGAAACCTTTGCGTTGCTGCTTTTCGCGCTGACAACTGTTGCATGGGTTTCGGGCCAAGAGTTACTTAAGGGTGTTCTTGCAGCCCTCTTCGGAATCTTTCTTGCATTGATTGGTACCGATGATATGAGCGGATATTCGCGCTTCGACTTCGGTAATCTGTTCCTGTCTGCCGGCCTAACAATTATTCCTCTGCTGATCGGATTCTTCGCCATTTCCGAGATTCTGTTTCAGGCTGGCACATTGCGCGACGTGTCCGCCCCATCAGTCAAAGCAGGCGGATTTAAACTGCCGCCGTGGGTTGAATGGAAGAAAAGGCTCAGTGTCCTGTTTCGGTCTTGCGCGATAGGAAGTTTTATTGGCGTGCTGCCAGGAACAGGAGCGACCGCCGCCGTTTTCGTTAGTTATGCGGATGCCAAGCGCCGCGCTCCAAATCCCGAGGATTTCGGCAAGGGCGAACCCAGCGGACTGGTAGCCTCTGAATCAGCAAACAATGCGGTTTCGGGTGGTGCCATGGTTCCAATGTTATCGCTTGGCATCCCTGGTGATGGCTCCACCGCAGTGATGATGGGCGCGCTGACTCTACATGCCGTGTTGCCAGGCGTACGATTATTTAAGGATCAGCCCGATCTTGTCACTATGATCTTCGTATTGTTGGCCATTGCGAATGTCTTCATGTTCGTGGTCGGTGCTCTTGGTGCAAACTTATTCTCGCGCATGTTGCGCATCCCTGTAACACTGCTCATGCCGTTAGTCTTGCTGATGTCGCTGGTCGGCACCTACGCAATTCGCGGCAATCCCGTGGATCTCATTGTTGCAATTGTGTTTGGCGTCGTTGGATTCTTGCTAAGGCTCAATCGCTTTCCACCTGCCCCGATCATAATCGGTTTCGTTTTAGGCAAGCAGTTGGAGTTCACTTTCCGGCAAGGCCTTGTCTTCACAGATGGCAACGTTTTGGCATTCTTTCAGTCACCAATTGCGGCGGTATTGTTTGGCCTGACGGGCATAATACTGCTGAACTTACTGGGATTGGGTGGACTGATAAGGAAACTACGGCGCAACGCTTGATCTGTCAGAATGACCAAGTTTTGGAGCCTGGCTCAAATGGTCAATGTAAGCGAGTGGCGTCTATATGCTCCATCTTCCCTTCCTTTCTTAGACAGCAGTTGTTATCCGAGCTTGCTGCCCCTGGGCGGCAGCTGAAGGATCGATGGACAGTGCAGAGTGCGTGCAGTAGCATCCTTCAAAAGACAAGACCATATATTGAGACATGAATTCACGGATACAACTTCGACATCTGCAAGCTTATCGCGCAATTATGACAACGGGCTCGATTACTGCAGCGACGAGCAGCGTCAATCTTTCGCAACCAGCCATTAGTCGACTGCTGTCGGTACTCGAAAAGGAACTAGACTTGAAACTGTTCTACCGGCGTGGGCGCAGACTTGTGCCGACCGTCGAAGGGCAGTCTTTTTTTCGCAGGATCGAAGGAACGCTGAGTGGAATAGACGAAATTCCATCGATCGCTAACGATGTGAAAATCAACAACTACGGCCGGTTGCGAATTTGTGGTATCGGTCCCCTCGTATTCAGTAACTATCTCCCAAATGCGGTAGCAACGTTCCGAGAACGGTTCCCCGACGCGCAGATCACGATGGATATGCGGCGGCGTGAGGACATTGATGAATGGGTAGCAAGTCGACAGGCCGATATAGGCTTTACTTTGATGCCAATCGAAAGTCGATCTGTCGCATGGCGAAAGATCATTACCGTTTCCGCTCTTGCGATCTTTCCAAAAGGGCATCATTTGGAGGCTCGCGAGTGTGTTGAGTTGGCCGAACTTGGCAACGAGGTAACGGTGCTACCAAAGCAGAATGTTCGGCTTCGGCAATACGCGGATGCGGTTTTGGGAGATAAAGGTGGAATTAACGTGGACATTGAAACTTCCACCGCCGTCACATCATGTCATCTGGTTGCAAGCAAAGTAGGTGTGGGAATCAGTGATCCGTTCAGTGTTTTGGGTGTGGGCAAGGATCGACTTTCCGTGGCGCGACTGATGCCGGAGATAAAACTCAGTTATTGCGCGATATGGCCTACGGACCGAGAGCCCTCAAGGCGCGTAGAAGACTTTCTCGCGTCTGTAGAAGCTTCTAGTAAGGGCTTTTTTGAACAATGCCCTCAGGCGCTACCATTGACCTGATAGTAGCTCACTCAGTGTCAATCTCTATATATCAATACTGCATAAAATATGACTGCATATGCATTTTACATATAATAAGTGCGACTCTACGTTTACTCCAACGTACTGAAACAATTCAGTGCTCGTCCGTTCAAATTTGGACGCATAAGGGAGGATCGTATGCTAAAGAGAACGATGGAGATCGCCGCAATATTTGCTGCTTTTGGTTTGTTGGGAACGCCAGCTCATGCTGAGTGGCCAGAGAAGCCCATCAAGATCACAGTACCTTGGAAAGCAGGCGCTGGTGCTGTTGATCAGATGACAAGGCAGCTACAGAAAACCGTATCTGACAATAGTTTATCTTCGCAACCGCTGACCATTTTTAACATCGGAGGGCCGATTCCAGTTGGCTTGCGTCAGGCGAAA
>JBCDFK010000419.1:0-3014 GCA_039178065.1 Pseudomonadota bacterium
TCAAAACAACGCCCGAACAGACCGTTGGCCGTATTGAGGCTTTATTAGAAGAGCGCCGCAAAATGGAGCGCGAATTAACCGAAGCGCGCAAGGCTCTGGCACTTGCTGGACCGTCTGCTGGCGCCGACGCAAATGATGGCGTCCAGCAGATCAATGGCGTTCAGTTTATGGGCCGCGTTGTTACTGGCGTATCACCACGTGATCTAAAGCCGATGGCTGATGACGCTAAATCATCTCTTGGTTCGGGCATTGTCGCGCTTATTGCGGTGGGCGATGATGGCAAAGCAAGTGTGGTAGTCGGTGTCACTGATGATCTGAAAGACCAAAAAAGTGCGGTCGATCTTGTACGTGTTGGTTCTGAAGCCCTTGGCGGCAAAGGTGGCGGCGGAAGGCCAGATATGGCTCAAGCCGGTGGACCAGATGGCGGTAAAGCGGACGCAGCAATTGAAGCAATCGCCGCATCGATTTAGGTCAGTTTAGTCGGCATCAATATCTTGGTGGTTCGCGATCGCTTTTTTCACGCGTGACCAAATAAATAGCGTTGCAATTAAGGCACCAACAAACCAAGTGATATTGGCGAGAAGCCCATCGATCGATGTGATTGAGGCGCTGAACATGTAGCCGAGTGTCAAGCATCCCGCTATCCAAATGGTCTCGCCCGCAAGGCTCATGGTGGAAAATTTCAACCAATTTAGCTTGGTGATGCCCACCAAATAATTCAGGTAGGGACCAATCGGACTAACAAGCCATCGGCTGAAAAACACGCCTATCGCCCCCCATTTGGCAGAATAGTTTTCAGCACGCTCAAACATCGGCGCCCAGCGACTACCTTGCAGCTTAGCTGCGAAGGTTGGACCGCCCGCACGTCCCACCGCATAGCCAAATTGATCGCCAAGCAATGCGCCAGAAATGCATGAAAAAAATACGCTTATTGAGCTTATGGCTCCATCAACCAACAAAGCGCCGACTGTCAGCAAGACGATCGTCGTCGGAACCGGAACAATGCCCGTTTGGCCTGCAAAAAGCGCAAGAAAGAGCGCCTGTACGCCGTAAAGTGCAAACCAATTGAGAACGATATCAATCATGCTGGCGGCTCGCCATGTTCATCGATGATTAGTTCTTCAATGGCATTGAGATAGTCGCCAATATTGCCGCCCTTTTGGCGGGCAATATGGGAAATTGGACGACGGTTATTGTCTTCATCTTCCAGTTCTAGACGTTCTTGAATGTCTTCAACATCGAGTTTCCACACGCGGGCAATGTAGTTTGGCGTCATCCATCGCGCGATGGCGCGTTGCCGGTGATCGGTCCAATAGGCGTAGAACAGTGCAGCCTTCACCGCAAAGATGACAGTCAGCGTAACAGCGATAAGAAAGCCCGAAGTCAAAAGGGGCCTGCGGCGCATAAGCGCCACAAGCCCAAAGAATTTTGGCGACGGTTTGTCAGCCATGTGGCGTTAAGCCATTGCTTTCTGCAAATTCTCATCGACCTTGTCGAGGAATCCAGTTGTTGAAAGCCAAGGTTGATCCGGACCGATCAGCAATGCCAAGTCTTTTGTCATGAAGCCGCTTTCGACAGTGTCGACGCACACTTTCTCAAGCGTCAGTGAGAAGTTCAGCAAGGCATCATTGTCATCAAGCTTCGCACGGTGTGCAAGACCGCGTGTCCAAGCAAAAATGGATGCGATTGAGTTGGTTGAGGTTTCTTGACCTTGTTGGTGTTGACGATAGTGACGTGTCACCGTGCCATGCGCCGCCTCAGCTTCAACGGTTTGCCCATCTGGTGTCATCAATACAGATGTCATCAAGCCCAAAGAACCAAAGCCTTGCGCAACAGTATCTGACTGAACATCGCCATCATAGTTTTTACAGGCCCAAACATAACCGCCAGACCATTTAAGGTTGGATGCAACCATGTCATCGATGAGACGCTGCTCGTACCAGATGCCCGCTGCCTCAAAGTCGGTTTTGAACTCTTTGTCGTAAATACTTTGGAAGATTTCCATGAAACGACCATCATAAACTTTCATGATGGTGTTCTTGTGTGAAAAATACACAGGCACTTTACGCTGCAAGCCATAGTTCAGTGAGGCGCGTGCAAAATCTTCGATAGATTTATCAAGATTGTACATACCCATCGCAATACCTGAAGAAGGCGCATCGAAAATTTCATGTTCGATCTCGGTGCCATCTTCGCCCACAAATTTCATGGTCACCTTGCCCTTGCCAGGGAATTTGAAATCTGTTGCGCGGTACTGGTCACCAAAGGCGTGACGACCGATGATAACCGGCTTGGTCCAGCCTGGAACGAGGCGAGGGACGTTTTTGCAGAGAATAGGTTCGCGGAAAATCACACCACCCAAAATGTTGCGGATTGTCCCGTTTGGCGACCGCCACATTTTCTTCAAGCCGAACTCTTCAACGCGGCCTTCATCGGGTGTAATTGTCGCGCACTTTACGCCCACGCCGTATTTCTTGATCGCATTAGCAGAATCAATGGTGATTTGATCGTCAGTCGCATCGCGCGATTCAACACCCAAGTCGTAATACTTCAAATCAATATCGAGATAGGGGTGGATCAACTTGTCCTTGATGAACTGCCAGATGATGCGTGTCATTTCATCGCCGTCAAGTTCAACGACGGGATTGGCGACCTTAATTTTAGCCATAAATGCCTCGGTGGTTTCTGCTGCGGGAATAGGGCGCCAATCAGCACCCACTTTAACTATGCAGCGCCTATAGCAAAGGCTTGTGCGCCTTGCAAACGCACATAAAGGCTAATGTGACCAGTCAGCGCCAGATTGTGGTAGCAGAGCTAGATTTTGCGGGTTTGAAAAGATAAATTGCGCTACTTGGATGTTTCACAAATGGAGATGATGAAATGGCCGCTCAAATTACAATGCCTGACGAAGATGGATTGATGGAATATTCGGTTGTGTTTACCGATCGTTCACTCAACTCCATGTCCAAAAAATTTCAAGGCATTATGCGCGATATCAATGCGCTGCTTTGTGA
>JBCDFK010000420.1:0-3004 GCA_039178065.1 Pseudomonadota bacterium
CTGGCACGTCCTCATCTTCGACCGGCTGGTCAACGATTTCGGCTTCCGGCTCGTCAACTTCAACATGTTTTTGTAATGAGTGGATTAGATCTTCTTCCAAATCACCAGGTGCCAATGTTTCGTCTGCAATTTCGCGCAAAGCTACCACTGGGTTTTTATCATTATCACGGTCGATCGTAATCGCTGCACCTTGTGAAACTTGACGTGCGCGATGCGCAGCCAATAGGACAAGATCAAAGCGGTTGTTTACTTTATCGACGCAATCTTCGACGGTCACGCGGGCCATATAGCGTTCCTCTTCGTCGTTTGAACGGGAATTACTGCCGCCGCTATAACGCGACATGTACGCAAACGCAACAAATCTTATATTGATTGTCTGCGATTTTCTAGTTTTTGCGCATCCAAACTTCTCTGCTGTAGTTTTTCATCGAAATTGTGGCCCAAACTCGCTACTGAGCTCGGATGAAGACCGAACCCCACCCAAATTGTCGGCGCTGCCCTCGCCTCAGCCGCTATATTGGCAAATTTAGACGTGTTGAACCTGAGTGGCACAACGCACCAGTGCCAACTTGGGTGCCCCAGCAAGGCGTAGATGCGGTCAAAGTTTTGATAATTGGTTTGGCACCGGGTTTGCGCGGCGCAAATCGAACAGGCAGAGCTTTTACAGGGGATGCTTCAGGCAAGCTCTTACATCCCACTCTTTTAAAATTCGGTTTCGCAAAAGGGCAGTTTCACAACATGCCTGACGATGGGATGGAACTTGTCGACTGTGCCATTACCAATGCCGTACGTTGCGTACCACCTGAAAACAAGCCGACTGGCACTGAAATCAATAATTGCCGAAAGTTCCTGAGTGCGACTATCAAACAATTCTCCAATCTTGACGCGATCATCACGCTTGGGAAAATTGCACACGATTCAAAGCTGCGCGCGCTCGAGGTGCGCATCGCTGACTATCCATTCGCCCACAATGAAAAATATGAAATTGAAAGGGTCTCTGTCGTTTCAAGCTATCATTGCAGCCGCTATAATGTGAATACGGGACGTTTGACGCAAAAAATGTTCGAGGATGTGTTTTCTGAATTGAGATCTTCGCTAAGATCAAGCGATGTCGAAAATTAGCCCAGCGAAAGAAACAACCTGAGAAGATCGATCTGACTTCTAGCATCGGTTTTATCAAACATTCGCCTGAGATGGGTACGCGCTGTGTTAACCGAGATACCCATCTGTTCTGCTGCGCCTGCAATATCGGCACCGTTTGCTATTCGCGCGGCAATATCCATCTGAGCATCTGACAATCCAAAAAGAATGCCGGCCTTTTTGATTTGCGAGTCGAGAGCGGTGTGGTCACCAAATGAAACATAGATACGCCCTTTTGCGATTTGAACGAAGCAAAGCAGAACGGCGCCGTTGTCGTCTTCACCAAGCAAAACCGGGTATGAAGTCAGCTGATCTGGATGTGCGGCCACTTTGTTGAATTCGGCATAGTTGCGAAGCTTGGCCACACGCTCAATTGCAGCTCGGAGCTTCTTATCCCAAATCGGTCGCGACGCTCGCAATTGCCCCGCGCTTACAGTCAAGCCTTCGAATGTTTTCAGGCGCTCTTGGGCGGCGGTATTCATCCATTGAACACTACCATTTTCTTCAACTTCAATTGTTGGCTGGACACTGTTACGGAACGGATGCGCCCAAACACCATGGATCACAATCCTCCACTCACCTTTACGGCGTTCAAGCAGGCGGAAATTGTGCGATAAATTTGGCGGCGCAACAGGGTCTCCCGTATCTGAAACTATCTGGTCGAACACAGCCCAAGCTAAGTCGCCGACGATTTCAATTGAAAGGTTTTCACGCACAACTTCTGGAAATGATGGCTCAGGATCCGCATCCATCGCCTGGAAGATGTTCCTGCGAAACTCTTCATAGCCTCTAGCAATTTGGAGAGTACCGCACTCCATGAAGCTGGTCATTCGCTCATCGTGAGCCCAGTTAAGTTCCCATGCGGTCTTATCTCGGGCCATATAGGTACGCAAATCTGATTCAATCACGCTTAATATTGCGACCTGGTCAACGTTCAGAGCTACATTGTCCAACACATCCTGCTCCGATTTTTTCATTTATTGATTGCTTTAGAAAGAGACTACGCACTGGCTCTTCAAAAGTCACATTTCTCGGCTTCAATTGCCGAAACACTTTGGAAAAATTGGCAATAAGTGTGCCGTTAGCCAGATCAATGTACGAATCTGATCCGCCAAAAAACTCATAGTAATCGTCTTCATTGGCTGTGCCATTACCCACAAACGAACCATGGCGAGCTCGCGCAGCTATTATCTGTTTCCAATTGCTCATAGGTGGCTCCTTCGTTACCGATGAAGCGAAAGATAACAATTGTGAAGTTTATCCATGTCATCCTCTGGGATGACAGAGTTTATATTCATTGAGCACGTCTATTGTGACACCCCATTTAGTCTTGCAAAGTCCGTACCAGGGGTCGAAATATCCCAAATGTTGCAGAGCTATAAAGTTCGAGCAAAAACCGACTTTATGATAGCCTCCAGCGCATGCTGGTCATGCAAATTGAATGCTGCCTCTTGATTGCTGTCGATGTCCAGCACGCCAAGCAAGTCGCCATCTTTATCAAAGACCGGCAGGACAATCTCTGATTTCGTGGTTGATGAGCAAGCTATGTGGCCAGGGAATGCATCCACGTCGGCAACCAATTGGGTTTGACCTGTTTTTGCCGCTGCACCACAAACGCCACGATCAAAGGGGATAACCAAACATCCATGTCCACCCTGATATGGGCCAATCTTCAACAATTCAGGAGCGACGACACGATAAAAACCAGTCCAATCAAAACGCTCGTCTGAATGATGCACTTCGCAAGCAACAGTTGCCATTAATGAAACGATGTCACCCTCACCTTCGGTGAGCGAGGCGATTGTCTTTGCCAAATCATCGTAGTCCACGCGCATGTTAGCCGTGTTCTTTCAATACGCGCGCC
>JBCDFK010000421.1:0-3002 GCA_039178065.1 Pseudomonadota bacterium
CGCCCCAAAATAAAGCGGCCCAATTTTAGCGTAGCACCCCAAATAAAAGGAAAAGTTATTGGGTTACCGACTGCTGTTCCCAAACCGGCCGCGATAAATGAGGATCTGGTTGCCCATGCGATGGCAAACGATAATATGAAGTGGAACCCCATAAAGGGAGTGAACGAAGCAAATGTACCGGCGGCGAAACCTAACGCGATTGCATGCGGTTTTGCCCGAATGCGAAGTACCCTCTTCCAAACATAACGTGATGAACGCGCATGATTGCGGCGCGGCCAGAGCCAAACGCGCAAGCGCGTCCAAAATCCGTCCTCATCTCGTCGCTTGAAAAGCATTCAGCATGTCCAGTGTGCTGGTAAAAACCATATATATTAATGAGATAGTTCTTGTGTCCAGTCTCATCAACTACCTTAGTTGATAAGCGGTTTATCAGATATTACGACTACCGGGCTTGATCGCAGGTATTGCAGCCAATTCGGGCGGTAGTTTGTCCGCTTCGTAAGCAGGAACCTCATACTCAGCAAGCGCGACTAGTGGCACGCCCACGTCGGATTTTCCTGCGGAACGATCAACGAGGCAAGCAGCGGCAACCACTTCAGCGCCCAAATCTTGCAAACACGTAATTGTTTCGCGAATGGAAAGCCCTGTCGAAACAATGTCTTCAACGATGATCACCTTGTCTCCTGGCTCTATTTCAAAGCGGCGCAGCGCAAATTTTCCATCCTGGCGCTCAACCCATATGGCTGTAGCCTCCATATGGCGCGACGTTTCATAGGCCGGAATAAGTCCCCCAATGGCGGGTCCGACCACATATTTAACGTCGCCAAACCCTTCAGCTGTAATTTTTTCGGCCAAAGCTTTGCAGAGAATTTCAGTTTTGTCGGCATGCATAAAGACGCGTGCTTTTTGGAGAAAAACAGGGCTGCGCAGCCCTGATGTCAGGATAAAATGTCCTTCAAGCACTGCTCCAGAACTTTTGAAAATGTCGATAACTTCCTGCGTATTCATGTCAGCACCCGATACTAGCCGTTTCGGCGTTCAGCTGTACTGACTGCGCCACTATCGCGCAACTGTGAAAGCAATCGGTTCAGATGTTTAATGTCCCAAACTTCAAGGTCAAATACCATTTCGGTAAAATCCGGTGCTGTGCGCACCATAGAAAGCGTATGAATGTTCACATCATTATCGGCGACCAATGACGCGATTTCCGCCAGTGAACCAGGCGCATTGATCGCCGTGACAACAATCTGGATCTTAAAGCGCGTGCGATTGGCGGCATCTATATCCCACCGAACATCTATCCAACGCTCTGGCTGATCATCATAGGCCGCGAGCGCTGGCGATTGGATTGGGTAGATGGTGATACCTTTTCCGGGTGTAGCGATCCCGATAATCCGATCTCCCGGAACCGCACCTTCTGGCGAAAATCGCACCGGGAGGTCGCCGGAGGTTCCGCGAATTGCAAGCGTTTGATCCTTATGAACATCATCGCCTTCGGCCTTTTCGGGGAACTTGAACATCATACCGGTGGCGTCTGACAGATTAAACCAACCCTCGCCCATCATTTCTGGGTGTGGTGGGGTGCTTTCCAAATCTGACTGAAAGTCAGCGAATATCGCTTTCAGTACATTAGTCGAGGACACTTCGCCACGGCCGACCGCGGCAAGCAGATCATCAGCATCTTTGAATGCCAGAACTTCTAAACCATCCTTCAGGATCTCTTTTGAGAATGGCTTTCCTGCACGGCTGAACGCCCTTTCCAAAATTCGGTTGCCTAAACCCGCATATTGTTTACGTACAGCCAAGCGCGTAGCGCGGCGAATTGCCGAGCGCGCTTTGCCGGTGACCACTATAGTTTCCCAAGCAGCGGGAGGTGCGGCGGCAGCCGAGCGAATGACCTCCACCTCGTCGCCATTTTGAAGCTGCGTGACCAAGGGCATGATGCGTCCATTGATCTTAGCGCCAACACAGGAGTTGCCGACGTCGGTATGAACCGCGTAGGCAAAATCAACTGGAATTGCGCCGCGCGGCAATGCTATCAATCGACCCTTGGGCGTGAAACAAAATACCTGATCGTGGAACAGCTCAAGCTTGGTGTTTTCCAAGAACTCTTCGGGATTGTCGCCTTCAGACAATGATTCAATAGTATGTCGTAACCATGCGTAAGCATTGGTATCTTTGAATGCGAAGCTATCCTTCTTGGCACTCGGTTTAGCGTTTGCATCATCATCGACGCTCAAGGGCATGTCTTTGTAAATTGCGTGAGTGGCTACGCCGTATTCAGCGATCTCGTGCATCTTTTTGGAACGGATTTGTAGCTCTACCCGCTGTTTGGACGGTCCAACAATTGTGGTGTGAATGGAGCGGTAATCGTTCGATTTTGGCGTCGATATGTAGTCTTTAAACCGGCCAGGCACCATGGTCCATTTACGATGCACTATACCGAGCGCACGATAACAATCATCATCATTGTCCACGATAATTCGGAAACCGAAAATGTCTGACAATTGCTCAAATGAAAGACCCTTGGATTCCATTTTGCGAAAAACGGACCATGCCTTTTTTTGCCTGCTTTTGACGCTCGCATGAATGCCATTGTCAGCAAGCAAACTTGTGAGCGTTGTAGAAATCTCTGCCAGCGTTTCCTTGTTGAATTCCGCTAATTGTACCAATCGCTGACGTACGGTGTTGTAGCCTTCCGGGTTAATATAGCGAAAAGCCAAATCTTCCAGCTCTTCGCGCATATCTTGCATGCCCATGCGGCCCGCAAGTGGAGCATATATCTCCATTGTTTCTTCAGCTATTCGGAAACGCTTGTCTTCACGCATATGATCAAGCGTTCGCATATTGTGAAGTCGGTCGGCCAGTTTGACGAGGATCACTCGCAAATCACGGCTCATGGCCATGAACAACTTGCGGAAATTCTCGGCCTGTTTGGTTTCGGTCGACGACAACTGAAGGTTGGTAAGCTTGGTCACGCCTTCTACGAGGTCGGCGATCTC
>JBCDFK010000422.1:0-3001 GCA_039178065.1 Pseudomonadota bacterium
CCGCTTTCTTAGGATCTGTCACAACAGGTGTCAGCAGATGCGGAATGCCGTCATAAACCGACAATTCCAGCATCTTGGGATCAATCATAATCAGACGACATTCTGTCGGCGACATTTTATAAAGAAGCGACAGCAACATGGTGTTGATGGCAACCGACTTACCAGAACCAGTAGTACCAGCCACCAGCAAGTGAGGCATTTTTGCAAGGTCAGCGATAACCGGCTCACCCGCTATTGTTTTGCCCAGTGCCATAGCAAGCTTCGCTTTCGAATTATCATAATTCGTCGAAGCAATCATTTCTCGGAAATAGACCGTTTCACGCAAATTGTTGGGCAGTTCAATACCAATAGCATTGCGCCCTGGTACAACTGCTACACGCGCTGCAATCGCGCTCATCGAACGCGCAATATCTTCTGCAAGGCCAATGACGCGAGATGATTTAATGCCTGGCGCCGGTTCCAATTCATACATCGTCACAACGGGACCAGGGCGCACATGAATGATTTCGCCCTTAACGCCAAAATCTTCCAAAACACCTTCTAGAACGCGAGCATTTTGTTCCAATGCTTCCGGTGAAAGGCTTTCATCACGAACAACATTTTTCGGTTCGTTCAGCAAATGCACAGGCGGGAGTTCAAAATCGCCATTTTTTAGAAGCGACGCTTGAGCTTCGCGTTTAACACGCACGCTAGGTTTCGGCGCCGGTGCAGCCGGGGCAACACGCGTGTACGGAGCATTTACCGGCACCGCTGTCGGTTCGGGCGCATTGGCACGTGCCCATTCATCATCAGTCTCGACAAATGCTGCTTCACGACCCTGCTCAGAATAATCGTCAACAGACCATTGTTCATGTTCGAATTCAGAATCCACCGATCCATCCATGCCCGGCTCAACGCGCATAGTTGGTGCTGCTCGATTTGCTGCGCGTTTGCGTTGCGGCAACAATCTTTTGAACGAAGATTTGACCACATAGAGAAAATGAATGCAGGCACCGATGCTAACAAGCCGCAAAATGCTTGAAGGTTCATCATCAAAGTCAGCGTCTGCGCTTTCATCAACGCCAGAAATTTCTTGCCTCCAATAAAAGCCGGAGCCGATTGCCATCGCCATAAAGGCTGGAACCACCAAAACTATACCAACGAAAAAGGCAGCAAGGCCCGTTGGATAGCCCCCCAACAGGAGACCCGGCACCTTAAGAACAAGATCGCCCATTACACCGCCAAGGCCCGAAGGTAGGGGCCAAGAATTGGTTGTCGGGAAGCAACCTAATAATGCTGCAGTGAGCAAACTACCTATTGCCCATAGCGCCAATCGGCGGATCTGATAATTCCAACGATGATTGAGTACGAGTGCATAGCTCCAAAATACAATCGGCGCCAAAACAGCAAGCGAAGCTAGTCCGAAGAATTGCATTAGTATGTCAGATACGACGGAACCAGCATATCCCATAGCATTGGTCACTTGCGCATCGGTAGCATGAGAAAAACTTGGGTCTGCGGCATTCCATGTTGCTAAAGCGATTACCGCAAAAATGGCTAGCACAACGAGAAACAAACCGAGGACAAATTCAAATTGGCGCCACAACAGATTGGTCATGCCGTAGGGACGCGCTTCTGCACCCAATTCAGCTGCCTGAAAGTCTGTGTTGGCCGAGGCCAATCGTGAACGATTTATCTGCATGTCTAGTCCTTGGTACGGATTTTGCCGAACAATATGAGGACCAAACTAATGGGCGATGGTTAAGCGCTCATTAACCATCGACCGGAGTACAAAAGAAAAACCCGACGAAATCGCCGGGTTTCACTGAGCTTTATGATCGAAATTCAGCCACTAATTTCGTTTTCTGGATTAGCGCCGATTTTGTGGATCGATAAATCAGCGCCACGAATTTCATCTTCTTCGCTCATCCGAATTCCCACCGTCGATTTCAATATACCGTAGACGATGAAACCAACCGCAAACGCGTAGGCCGCGCCTGCAATGGAGCCGATGAGTTGAGACATGAGAGAAACACCGCCCATACCGCCAAGCGCCTCCGTTCCAAAAATTCCGGCTGCAACGCCGCCCCAAACGCCACAAAGTCCATGAAGCGGCCACACACCGAGCACATCATCTACTTTCAGCTTGTTCTGGCACCATTCAAAGCCGATAACAAAGATCGCACCAGCGACACCGCCAACAATCAGCGCGCCGATTGGATGTAGAACATCAGAACCAGCACAAACTGCCACCAGGCCAGCAAGCGCACCATTATGCACAAAACCAGGGTCATTCTTGCCCACAAATAGTGCGATCAAAATGCCGCCAATCATCGCCATCAGCGAGTTGATCGCGACCAAGCCGGTGACGGATTCTAGCGATGCAGCAGTCATCACATTGAAGCCGAACCAGCCAATACAGAGCATCCAAGAGCCAAGCGCCAACCAAGGCAATGACGATGGCGGTATGCCAACTGAGCGACCATCAGCTCGATAGCGGCCAAGGCGCGGTCCAAGATTGAGAACGGCTGCAAGTGCGATCCATCCACCAAGCGCGTGGACAACGATAGATCCCGCAAAATCACGGAAAGGAGCGCCAAAACTCGCTTCCATCCAGTCCTGAATCCCGAAATTGCCGCCCCAAACGATGCCTTCAAAAAACGGATAGAACACGCCCACTAAAGCAACTGTTGCAAAACACTGAGGCCCGAACTTCATTCGCTCTGCAATTCCGCCCGAAATAATCGCCGGAATAGCTGCAGCAAATGTTGTCAGAAAGAAGAACTTCACCAGCGAAAGTCCTTGAAGTTCAAATCCTTCCGCCGCGCCCGATATGTCTGCTGCACTTAAGAAAAAGTTCGTTCCGTAGGCAACGAAATAGCCAACAAAGAAATAGATGAAAGCCGACAATGCAAAATCGACCAAGATTTTAACCAGAGCGTTGACTTGGTTCTTGTGGCGAACCGTACCAACTTCTAGAAATGCAAAACCGCCATGCATGGCAAAGACCAGAATGGCGCCC
>JBCDFK010000423.1:0-2998 GCA_039178065.1 Pseudomonadota bacterium
GCACATTTGCCCAAATGATGGATGGTTGGAAAAACAAGGGCTGGGCGCCTGGCGATATTCCCGAAGGCGATGCCCGCTCATTTGCTGATGGCAAGGGGCGTGAACTATTCGCCGCTTATCAAGACAGACTACGTACGCTCAATGCTGCTGATTTTGGCGATCTGCTTTGCCATCCAATCCGCATCCTGAAAAACAATCCAGATGTGTTGGCTGAATATCATCAACGCTTCAAATACATCTTGGTAGACGAGTATCAGGACACCAACGTAGCCCAGTATCTCTGGTTGCGACTTCTATCAAAACGTCCTGGTAACACTCCAATTAACATCTGCTGTGTCGGCGATGATGATCAATCCATCTACGGCTGGCGTGGTGCGGAAGTCGACAATATTTTGCGCTTTGAAAAAGAGTTTCCCGGCGCCGCCGTAATAAAGCTCGAACGCAATTACCGCTCGACCGCGCATATACTTGGTGCTGCTTCCCATCTCATTGGTCACAATGAGGATCGCTTGGGCAAAACGCTGTTTACCGACGAACCAGACCCAGATGACCCCAAAGTTCAAGTTCACGCTGCGTGGGATTCAGAAGAAGAAGCGCGAGCAATTGGAGATGTCATTGAGCGACTGCACCGCGACGAACATGACCTAAACGACATTGCGATACTTGTGCGGGCATCATTTCAAATGCGCGAATTTGAGGACCGTTTTGTTTCGCTCGGCGTTAATTATCGTGTAATTGGTGGTCCCAGATTCTATGAACGCTTGGAAATAAGAGATGCGATGGCTTTCTTCCGCATCGTTTGTCAGCCGGCAGATGATTTAGCGCTAGAGCGTATCATAAACGTACCCAAACGTGGATTGGGCGATGCATCGGTTCGCCTTGTGCATGATTATGCGCGCCGGAAAGACATTCCAATGTTGGCTGCTGCGGCCGAATTGATCGAAACAGAAGAGCTGAAACCGAAACCGCGTGCAGCACTGCGCCAGGTAGTGGAAAACATTCAAAGATGGGCAAAAGCGCTTGATAAGACTCCGCATTTTGAGCTGGCTGAAACCATACTTGAAGAAAGCGGTTACACTGCAATGTGGCAAACCGACCGCAGTGCGGAAGCACCAGGCCGGTTGGAGAACCTGAAAGAACTCATTACATCAATGAGCGAGTTCGAGAGCATGCGATCCTTCCTCGAACATGTATCGCTGGTCATGGACGCTGAACAAAATGCCGAAACCGATGCAGTGTCGATCATGACCTTGCACGCGGCTAAAGGTCTCGAGTTCAAGACCGTATTTTTACCTGGACTAGAAGAAGGGCTCTTTCCTCATCAGCGCTCCTTGGATGAAGGCGGTCGAAATGGCCTGGAAGAAGAACGCCGCCTCGCCTATGTTGGCATAACGCGCGCCAAAGTGAACTGCCACATTTGGTTTGTGTCAAATCGCCGAATTCATGGCCTTTGGCAATCAACCATCCCATCACGTTTTCTGGATGAGTTGCCAACCGCCCACGTTGATGTTGCTGAACCTCCCAATGCCTATGGCGGCGGCGCTGGAGGATATGGTCAGTCACGTTTTGATAAGGCAGAGCCCTTCACCAACTCATATTCAACACCTGGCTGGGCACGTGCCCAGGCTAACAAAACTGATGCCACCCGCACCAATTGGGGCTCGCGTTCCGGCGCAAACATTGAACGCATTGGCTATGGCGAAACAGATTCCCCTCGCGGAGCTGGCAAAGGCTCAATAAAGGGCCGCGTTATTGAGGGTGATTTGGTTGCCAAATCTGTCGCAGACACACCGTCTGAATATTCCGTCGGAGATCGTGTCTTTCACCTAAAATTCGGCAATGGCAATATCTCACAAATTGACGGCAATAAACTAACCATTGATTTCGACAAAGCTGGCGAAAAGAAGGTGTTGGATGGATTTGTCGAGCGGACCTGATTTACAGCTTCTGCAGGCAATCTGAAATTTTTACATCCCCGTCTTTCACGACAAGGCACAAAATTCCGCGAAGGCGCAGGGGCACGTTCTCGGGCAATTTTATCCATTCTCTTGATTGCTTGCCATATCTTGCAGACCATTTAGTACAAGCATCGTTAAACACATCAGACACTTCAATAATGGCGCTACCCGCTTGAAGCTGTGTACCAGCCGGCAAGTTTGCTTCTGACATATCCATGTCAACAATCATCGTGTCACCCGGATACTCGACCTCACCGCCTTCTTGCCAAACACAATCCAAAACACGCTTTGGCAGAATGCAGACTTGGATCCGCGGATCCGCTGAACCATCAGGCAGTTTAAGCCAACCATACTCCTTCCAGCGATCACCTTTGACGCCATCAGCAACTGACAGTGAGAGTTCATCAACAAACTCACGCTTGCGAAACCCAGGCCGATAACAGAGCTTATGAATTTCGCCGGCGTCCTTTGTAGCATCCCGAATATGAGGTAATTCGGCATTTAGCTCGTCAATGGTCTTGAAGGTCAAAGTCTACTCCGGCTTCTCAACAGTCCATGCGATATCCACATCATAAAGTGAGAGAGTCGACAAGCTTAAATTGACTCGACCATACCTAACTTATCGCGAATGTGTTCATGCCACCGCTTTTTGATAAATATGCCAAGTTGTATGACCCAGTATCGGGAGCACCAAAAACAAGCCTAAAAATGCAGGGATCATGGCAGCAATAATACTCAGCGTTACAATGATGCCCCAACCCAACATGACCATCGGGCTAGCAAAAACAGCTTTGACTGATGTGATCATGGCGGTGATGAAATCGAGTTCGCGATCCAGCAGAAGCGGAATGGAAACAACGGTTATTGAAAACAAGATGAGCGATAGCACGGCGCCAACCACATGCCCTATGGCAAGAAATATCCAACCCTGCTGCGAGTATAGCACGACCGCCAAAAATCCATCGAGACCCGAAAATGACATTCGGCCAAGCACAATCGCAATCAGCAGCCGCACTTGATACATCCAAACCCAAAACACA
>JBCDFK010000424.1:0-2997 GCA_039178065.1 Pseudomonadota bacterium
CCGGGTGGCCGCAGCGCGTGAACGCTGCAAACGACGGGACTGAATTGCAGCTCTGACCCGCCAAACGCACCAAAAAATAACGTTTCACCCGGCCTGCTTTCGCAAGCGTTGGAAGGGTGATTGATTCGCTAAAGGTGTGGAATGCTTCCCCTTGAAAACATTCGCTGCGCATCCTGTCGTGCCCTGCTTTTTAAAGCTCGACAAGGTGCCATAGCCAACGATATAGAAATCAAATGCCGCCGATGCGGCACCATAAATTGTTTGAGGCCAATAGAGCCGAAACAGGAGAGCCGAGAGCTTCACGACAGGAGATAATCGTGTGGCTCTTTGTGCCCAATCAAACTTCACTGGAATTTCACTGTGCGCCGGAGTTGGCGGACTGGAGCTCGGTCTCCACGTCGCAGAACCCCGATACCGGACTGTTTGTTTCGTCGAGCGGGAAGCCTTCACAGCGTCCGTTCTCGTGGCGCGGATGGCAGACAAGACACTGGATCAAGCGCCTATCTGGGACGATGTTAAATCCTTCGATGGCAGCCCGTGGCGTGGCCGCGTTCATATTCTCTCTGCAGGTTATCCCTGCCAGCCCTTCTCGTTCTCAGGCAGGCGAAAGGGCAAAAATGATCCTCGGCACTTGTGGCCGGACATCAAGCGGATTGTCGATGAGATCAAGCCAGAATGGTGCTTCTTTGAAAACGTCGACGGACATCTCAATCTGGGAGCCGCCGAGGTCTTCAAAGACCTTCGCGAAATGGGTTACAGCCCAAAAGCAGGCCTGTTTTCAGCGCTTGAAACGGGTGCATCCCACCTACGTAAAAGGCTCTTCATTCTGGCCCACGCCGACGACAAGCCTCTATTGCAATCGAACGCACATGGAGCTTTCCACGAACGGGCTGCGGTACCGGAACGACCCGACACAGGTGGGCAGTCAAGTGGCACTTGGGAATATCGCTCGCACGTGGACACTAATGTATATGATGGCAAAAGCCATGGGGGCGGTGAAAATGGCGGATTTCAAGTTCCCCTCTACCCGCCCGCTCCACATCAGTTTGGCACCTGGGGCGAGATACTCGAGCGGCGACCTGATCTTCAACCCGAGCTTTTCGGATTGGATAATGGGGTGGCCAATTGGGTGGACCGATCCAGATCGGCCGGCAACGGCGTTTGCCCCTTGGTTGCAGCATATGCGTTCCAAACTCTGCACGCTGAATTCGTCGCACTTTGAGAATTCACTTGATGGGGAGAACGTTATAGGAACATATTCCCCACATGCAGAAGTGGACCCACAGTCGGACATGGCCCGAAGACCCCGATAGCTGGCATAGAGACCGCCAAGTTATTTGTGATGGTGAAATCATCGCGCGGATTTACGAAACCAAAGGCGGTATGATTGGGTCCTTCTGGAGCGTGTTCATGCGATCAGACGGTCGCAATAACGGCCAAGCGCCAACCCGCGAAAAAGCGCTTGGTCTTGCCAGAAGCAAGTATGAGAACCGGCTATACAGCCGGTTCAAGTTCCCTGATCGAGTGCGAACGGCACGGGCAATCAGGGATAGCGGCACCGCAATCCAAACCATCTGCGGCACTTGCAAAACAAAGAGCCATGTGGCCATCACAGATGTCATCGAAGATCACTCGGAAGAATACAATCTGATCAACAAGCACCGGACCTGCGACCAGTGCGGAGGCAAGGCTCATTTCTACTTTCGGGATGGCCTCGACGTCTGGCATGCAATTCTTACCGTCGAATTGGATTGTGACCGGTGCAATTTACAGCTCAACTATACGCTGAGCGAAGTCGCTGAAATATTCGATTGTCGTGTCCTGCCGGAAACCATCGCGGCAAGAGCGAAGAAATGTTTGGGGTGCAATTATCAAGACTGTGGCTTGCAATATCTCGATTAGCGCGAAATCCAACTTACCAACGAACATTTTTCAACGGATTTCATAGACCTTCCTTACAGCGCGGCTTTACCGAAAAAAGGCTATAGACTATCTATTATGCTTACATTTCCATATAAAAATTAGACTTTAACGACGGACTACAATGAAAACTCCCCCCTATAAATGCGGCCTAGCTATACACATCGAACCAGCAAGGCAAATTGAACTGCCTATATTGCTCAAGAGCCTCGGGGGAATTGGCCAAGAATACAGTTTTTTTGCAAAACACGTCTTGGGAATGCCACGCAAAGATGATTCCAAACTTTACGTAGGCAGTGTTAAGCCTGGCAGCATAGATGTACTCCTTCAACCTGAGTTTTTTGAAGCGGTGGAGCAAGGGCTCGCCGTGATGACATCTAACGGTCCTGTTGATGCTACAAAGGCGATGTTGGAGTTTGGTCAACGGATCGGTATCCTACTGGATAAATTCAAGGGCAAACCAAATCCAGAAGATGTCAGTATCAAAGAGTGTGATAATGCGATCAACATTGCCAACAACACAGTCGAAGCTGGTGGTACGCAGACCATTAATATGGTCAACTTTGAGGGTGAATTCCGGCAAGTCTACAAATTAGAAGCCAAGGATGCATTCGATATTGTAAGTAACGCGATCGACACAAAGGCCCTGCTCACTGTACCAACAGCAGAAAGACGAAACTCTGTAGCCTTGACATGGCAAACGTTTGATAATTCCCCAGCTCGAACAGAGGGGGCAAAAAGTCCGGACAAAGGGATTATCGAAGAGATCGAAAACTCTCCTAAATCGATTCTATTTATTGATGATGAAACTGGAATGAAATCCAGAATTTTGACGGCATCGGAAAATCCAATGCACTCCGTATATTTTGTCGATGTCGAAGTTGTCCGAGTAAAGAAGAAAATAATCGCGTACAGGATTGTGGGATTTAAAGGCCAAGAGCCGCTTAGCATTTGACAGAGTCAAGAAGCGGCATTGAAAATTCAGACAAAGTCCGGTGCTTAAAACCTTTAGACACTGTCAAAAAATAAATTTCTGTATATCTCGAATAGTCTTTGGAAAAATCTCAAGAACTCCAA
>JBCDFK010000425.1:0-2989 GCA_039178065.1 Pseudomonadota bacterium
AGTTGGCCTAGTGTAAGCTCTCCAGCAAATACCTGATTTGCCCCTACGAAAATAATGAGAATTGTAAGGGTCTGGCCGATTGCGTAGATGAGGTTGCTGCTTCCTATGTTTAGCTTGCCTACACTCAGACCCGCTTCAAGATTGTTATGCAGAGTTCGGTCTAGGGTACCGAGCATTTTATCTTCGGCGCTTAGTGCCTTTACCGCGGCAATACCGCTGATGTTCTCAACCATCTGTGATTGGTGCCTCGCACCTGCATCAAACTGGACCCGCAATCGACGCCGGAGGAAGGGACCGAACGCAAAATAGACAGCAAATTGGATCGGCAAGGAAAGAATAACAATAGCAGTCAAAAGAGGAGATAGAGTGAAGAGGACGGCCAGGTAAATTACCACAAAAAGAATATCGAGAAAAACACCCGTTGTGGTCCCAACCAAAAAGGCACGAATGGTATCTGTTTCACTAATTCGCGCAATCAATTCGCCAATCGGCCATTTTCTGAAGTGGCTGTAGGGAAGCCTGAAAAGATGCGCAAACATCCTATGTCCTAGCTCTCGTGTCACCCGATTAGCGGTCTGCATGCTGAGAAGGCTGGATAAAATGCTGAAGCCAATATGAAACACTGCCACCGACGCAAAAATGGCCATAACGACCACCAACGTCGCTTCACGTTGGAATGGCAGAATACGGTCAATAATGACTTGGAGAATAAACGGCTCAACAAGCCCCAAGAGCCGTATGCAAATGGCAAGGAACACCAGCTCAATGTAAAGCGGAGTGAATTTCCACAGAGTTTGGCCAAACCAGGAAAGCGGTACCTCCCTGCTTTTTCGCCGCTGATCAAATGCTGACACTATTCTATCTGCTCTAGTCGATGAACGATGGTGCTCGTTCGGCAAATTCAAACCCGCTTGATCGCCCCCCGAGCTCTTTGGCAAGAAAGTCTTCTAGTAAACGAGCTCGACGCAACTGGTCCCGCCAGTGTCTCGATCCATGGCCCGCATTGGGCAAATAGTGAACGCGTACATCTTTGCCAAGCAACAGCGCTTGCTCTTCAAATGCTCTTACTTGTTCAGGTGAAGTAATTTGATCCTTCAGACCAGCAATCATCAGAACAGGACCATGTAAACGATCGACGCGATTAGATGGCGAGTACTTTCGCATTAGTGCCGCGTCTTCTGGGTCTTCCACATCGCCAAAATACTTCGTCCAGCCATGAATGCCCTGGTTCCAAAAGCCCGGATAGTGCCGAGATTGAAATTCCAAATCAAGCAGCGGGAACTCAACAATCGCTGCACTGAACAGGCCTGGATCTCGCGTCATAGCTAGAGCAGCCGAGTAGCCTCCATAACTGGTGCCCATTACTGCCAAAGCGTCAGCATCCGCTAAGTCTTCATCAACAAGCCATTTTGCTGCATCTGCGATATCATCTTGCATCGCTCTTCCAAACTGCCGAAATCCAGCTGCTTGAAATGCTTTTCCAAACCCTGTCGACCCTCGAAAGTTAACTGATAAAACGCCGTAACCTCGATTGGTCAAAAACTGAGTTTCAGGATCATACTCCAGATCTACATGATGCGATGGGCCTCCATGAACGCGGACAATAAATGGTATGGGTTCCGAAGTACTTTCAGGCATTGCCACAATTGCTGGAATTTGCAGCCCGGTTCGCGATGCAAAAGACACAGCTTCCGTTCGAACAAAATGTTCTTTGTATTGGTTTATGGGATGCGTACCAATTGCCTCAATGGACTGACCTTCGAGATCAAAAATCGTGTCCGTATATGGCCCGTTGTTCGTTGATAGCGAAGCTATAGTGTATCGCCCGCCAGGTGATGGCATCGTTGATCTTATATATACTGGCTTCGGTAACTGTGCGATCTGCTCTAAAAACACCTCGCCTTCCTTGGTCAAGGCAAGATAATCTGATGTACTTGCTCCTACGCGCAAAATATCGGGCTGAAACTCTGGCGTAAGGCTTATCGCCATGCCGATATCCGTACTAGTATTTTCGAATAGAACCTCTTCCTCTGCTGTCCGAATATCAAAAGCCACCAATGCGACTTTGTCGCGGCCGCGTGAAGATCGAACCAAAACTGTCCCGTCTTCTCTTACATGGGAAATAGGATGAAACGTGTCGTTTTGGCTGACATCAATCAGGCGTCCCCAGTCACCACTATTGCTCCGAAATACACGAAGCGCCCCTTCACCGAATGTATCGAGGCGTAAAACTGGAGTTCGTTCGGCGTCTGTAATCCAATACTGTGTACGGTCATTGCCTTCAGCAATACGTTCACTTTCAAGGCCATCCTGAGACACCAAATAAAGATGCCCATTACTTTGCTGATAAGGCTTGCCCCAAACCAAAACTGGCTTTCCTGAATCCGTAGCGATTTGGTTTTTGATCCAGCCACCTGAGAGTTGAACGGGGCTAATCTTCTTCCAATTTTCCGGGTTCGCTTCAAATGGATTGACTTCCCAATCATGTCCTAATCGTATGAATCTCAACAACGGTTCACTTGGATGCCAACGAACAAACTCAATGTCGGCGGGAAACTCTGTTATTTTTTTGCCGTTTTCCAAGTCTTTAACCACAACTTTTCGTCCTAAAAGACTTGAAGAAAAGTAAGCGACGTAACGGGCATCATGGCTCAGTACATGGCCCCAAGTCACACCAGGGCTGGCATAAAAACTACGCGTTGGAATTAGTGGTGGAAGTCGTGCCGATTGCAGCGCTTGGTGAGTTGGTCTTGTGTCTCGTGTTACATAAAATGACAGAGCCCCCACGATTGTTATAAGAGCAACTAAAAGGGTGAATTTCTTCATTTTCTAGTTTTCCGTTTTATGCGTGTGCTTATTGTCGCTTACACGTTTAAAGAGCAAACTTTGGTCTACTTGCAAGCGCCAAAATAGCTCAGATGGGACCAAATTTCAGAAGCCTGAAGAAGTTTATTCGACGGCGCGTGCCTTACTATATGAACCGCGCCAT
>JBCDFK010000426.1:0-2977 GCA_039178065.1 Pseudomonadota bacterium
AAGAAGACCATGAAGTCTTTCAAATATGAGGTCTTCTGTTCGGGGTCATATATTGGCATCGGGGTTACGCCGAACATTTGGTATCCGCCGGCGCCGCGCACCGAATAGATACAGGAGAAGCATCCGCCATAACCAACTGTAAGTTTTGGCGTGTCCGTACGCGGGCGTAAATATTTTGGCACCTGAATTTGCCGGTCTCGATCCACCATCTGATAGAGGAAGGGCAATCCGGAAACGAAACCCACCATTGACACAAACCATGGCGCTCCAGAATGCGCCGCGATGAATTCATCAACTGATTTGAAGCCGTTTATTTCTGCTGCATATTCTATGTCTGTGGAATTGGGATCTTGATGACGTTCGCGAAATCGCATGAGCGTTTCATGGGTCCAGGGATCCTGATAATAGACCGGTATTTCAATAATACGCGTGCTGAGCACCGGCTCTGCTTGATCCGCTGTTTCTTCCATCCGCTGAAGTTCAGACATCAAGTCATCTGGGTGAATAATGTCCGGGTTGAACTTAATTTGAAATGACGCGTTGGCCGGACAAATCTCGGTTACACCTTGAATATCGGCATCCCGAACGGCATTGGTCATGGAGAGCGTTTTGAAAAACGCTTCAAGCGACATCTCTTCGCGGACTTCCACAAAGATGTGTTCATCAGCTCCGAATGTGAATCTGGACGCCATGATTACGAACCTCCTTTATTGCTGATTTTGTCTGAATTCTCTTCAAGCCAAGGCTCCAGCCATTTTGTGTGGACTGCACCGGATTTGACATCTGGGTCTTCTGCCAATGCGAGAAACATTGGCGCTGTTGTTTTGATGGCACCCAATTTAAGCTCACTTACCGCCCGGGTAAGGCGGTCAATCGCATCAGCGCGATTGTTTGCATGAACAATCAACTTGCCCAAAAGTGAATCGTAAAATGGCGGAATTTGATATCCCTGATAAAGCAAGTGATCAAAACGCACGCCGGGACCGCCTGGCGAACGCATATCGCCAACGACACCCGGAAACGGCATGAAATTATTGGTTGGATCTTCCGCATTGATCCGCACTTCAATAGCATGGCCATGCACGTCGATATCATCTTGAGATACCGATAGTGGTTCGCCACCAGCAATTTTGATCATTTCGGCCAACAGGTCGATTCCGACAATTGCTTCGGTCACAGGATGTTCAACCTGGATTCTGGTGTTCATCTCGATGAAGTAAAATTCGCCGGACTTGTCGTCGTATAAATATTCTACCGTACCAGCGCCTCGATAATTTACCGCACGGGCCAACGCGACGGCCGAGGAGCACAGTTTTTCGCGCACTTCGTTTGTCAACGCGTTGGATGGCGCTTCTTCCCAAACCTTTTGGCGTCGCCGTTGCAACGAACATTCGCGTTCATAGCAGTGAACGAAGTTTTTGCCATCACCAAGAATTTGCACTTCGATATGGCGCGCATCATCAATTACTTTTTCTAGATATAGACCGCCATCACCAAATGCCGCTTTTGCTTCGGCGGAGGCCTGAGGCGCAAGTATTGAAAATTCCTTGGCGCTTTCAGCAACACGAATACCACGCCCGCCACCGCCAGCCGTTGCTTTAATCATCACCGGAAATCCTATCGATGTTGCAAGCGTTTGCGCGGCACCCATATCCTCAATGACACCATCACTACCCGGAACGGTGAGAACATTCGCGCTCTCAGCTGCCTTGCGCGCCGACGCTTTGTCTCCCATCGTACGGATCATGTCGCCAGTCGGACCAACAAATGCCATACCAGCCGCTTCCACTGCATCCGCAAAGTCGGCATTTTCGGCCAGAAAACCATATCCGGGGTGAACAGCATCAGCGCCAGTATCTTTCAAACGCATCAACGGGCGATGGTCCCGGCATCTATTTTTCATCTCGGTGTGAACACCTGTTGCGGACCATTCCTGAAGCACCTCGCGGCCAGCTTCAGCCAGAAGACCTCGACCACAGATGGGGTGAAGACCACCACTTGGATGCACTTGGATATGGGTTGAGGCACCTCAAAACCCAAAGAATTCGACATGGAAGAATAACAGGAGATTACTGATGACTGAACAGCACACTTCACAGAATGACGCGAGCAGACCAGCACCAATTGATCAGGTGCAGGAACGCAAAAGAAGAACGTATTCACTACCAAAAGCTACGCGCCCGTCGCCTTCGACGAACCCAGAGCTATTCGACGGATATGCTGACGACTTGAATCGTACCGCGCTTGGGCAGCAGATGTTGGTTGATGCGACACGAGCGCTCGCTGCGTCGAATAGCCAGATGAACGATGTGGCGGATGCAGAGGATGCCATTATAAAATCCGAGAACGAGCGAGTTGCGGCTGGTGGTGATCCGGGTAACATTCGAATGATCAATGGCAAGGCAACGCCCACTCCGACTCAATACGATGAACTTGCGCAAGCAGCAGAGCCTGCGTTGGACAAAGCAATTGTGCAGATCGAAGAACGCATCCAAAAGCACTATCGGCTTCAGATTAGCATTCTCAACAAAATGAGTGATGCCTTGGTCGATCCGGTTACGGCGCGTGATCACACATTGATGGGCCAAATCAGAGACCATATGACTAAACTTGGGAAAGTGAAGGCAATGCACTTTGCCACCAAAGCGGCAATGGATGGTGATCTACCAGCAATCCACACGATTCTTTCGTCGCCTCACTATCTTTCATCACTGGATGCGAAAGACATCGGCAAGGTGCGTGAAGCAGCCAACAAAGCGCTATCGCCTGATTTGAACCGAGCCTACGAAGTTGGCCTCAAGATTGAAAAATCAATGGCGTTGGCAAAGAAGGGGTTGGTCGAGAAACGCGACACAATCAACAAGTATCGGGTCCACAGTCAAAAGAACGCCGCTGATGCACTGAGCAAGTTGAAGAAGCTAAAATAGCTGTGCGGGTTCTTTGGTTTCCTGACACAGCTTGGGTCCGATGAAGTGTG
>JBCDFK010000427.1:0-2971 GCA_039178065.1 Pseudomonadota bacterium
GTTCGGTCAAAAACAGTTGCATCATTTGGGAAAGCCATTTCCAATAGTTGGCTACGTGAAAAAACACGGCCTGGTCGTCGATACAAAACATCCAAAACCTGGAATTCGCGGCGGGTCAAATCTACCTTTGCAGCGTCGAAAGTTACACTCCACGTTTCACTATCGACTATGAGACCATTTAAGTCCGATTGAATTTCGTTGTTCTTGTTTTGGAGATTGACACGCCGAAGAATGGTTTTGACACGCGCAACAAGTTCGCGCGGCGACCATGGTTTGCATATGTAATCGTCAGCGCCCAACTCCAAACCAAGCAAGCGGTCAATTTCTTCTATTTTTGCGGTTTCAAGAATAATAGGGACGTCGCTATGCGCCCTCACCTCTTTGCAAATTGATAAACCATCCTTGCCCGGCAACATGACATCCAAAATCACGAGATCGGGCGATGATGATAGTATTGCTTCGACCGCGTGTGTGCCATCGGTAAGGATATCGCTCTCCATGTGCGAACGCTGCAAGTAATCCTGGATAACCGATGCCAATGCCGGTTCGTCTTCTACAATCATGATACGTGGCTTGATCATACTGTTTGCCCCGGCTGTTGCATCGGTATGGCGATTACAATTTTCAATCCACCAAGAGATGACCTTTCGGCATGAATGTTCCCACCATGCGCGACTACTATTGCTCCACAAATTGGCAACCCCAAACCGGAGCCCCCGGAAGCACGGGAGCGCGACTTTTCATCTCTATAAAACCGATCGAAAAGCTTCGGAATAGATTCACTTGAAGGACAGGGTCCGGTATCTTCAAAATGGATAAACACCCTTCTTCGTTGCCGAAACATCTTTATTTGCAGCTTACCACCCGCGTCAGTGTAACGGTTCGAGTTAGATATAAGATTGTCAACCAGCTGACCTATTCGAAGACTGTCGCAATCGACCAAAAGATTTGGCTCAATGGACATCTCCAACTCCAAACCGTTTTCTTGCAGCAATGCTTCAGCCGCACTGGCATAGTCCCGCACAACCTCAGAGAGATTTTCCGTGTTCAAAACGCCTGCAATCACACCTTCACGTGCATGTGCCAAAACGCTTATGTCTTGAACCAGCGTTGAAAGTCGAATGACTGATTCATGCAGTGTTGAAAGGGTTTTCACATCTGATTTGCGTACACCGTCCTGCAGCGCTTCAATTTCTGCGCGCAAAATCGCCAGTGGTGTTCTAAGCTCATGCGAGGTGTCTGAAATCCACTGGCGCTCGGCTCGCTCGTTCGACTCGAGCGTTTCTGCGAGATTGTTGAACTGTGCTTGCAACTCTCCCATTTCATCGTTTCTGCTTACGTTGAGCCGCGTGTCCAATCTGCCATCCGACAGTTTTTTTGCCCCAGAAAGTAGCTCATTTATGGGAGAAACCAGCACGCGCGACAGCATGAATGCAGCTATTATCGACAAAATCAGCGCCAACAAGCCAGTGACTGCCAACATCCGTAGTTGATTGTGCTCGAATAAAAGATCAGCGGCCCTCTGATCAAGATTGGGCATTGCCAAAGAAAGATACCCTACTATCGTTTTCTCACCATCCGCTGACTTCCAGTCTATGGGATGATATCCTTTTTTTCGAGATTCAAGCTGTCCACCGACAATAAAGTTTTTATCTTCATCGACGAGCGACAGCCGACCTCGAATATTTTGTTGGTCTCGCGATCTTCTTCTGGGTATAGCGTCATCGCTGGATCGATTTGCTGCACGTTGGTTATCGCGTCTACGATCACTATCTTCTGCACGCTGAGCATCGATTTGCCTGTTTAAAACGCCGGGTCGAGGATTGATGGCAGTGATGTAGTATTCACGCACAAGTCTATCAAAAGCGCGCTGGTCTTTTGCGAGTTCGGGCCATCCCCTGGCATCGGGGTCGTAGGCGTCCGCCAAAGCAAATGCAACCGTGTCAAAGCGAGCAATTTCAGCGGCCAGAATGTATTCCGAGATCCCTGACCTTGTGTTCCAATAAACCGCGACGGCGAAGAACATAATCGTGGCAACGACAGTCGCAATGATTGTAACGAATAGTTTTCGACCGATTGATAGACTTTTAAAAATCATGCCACTATGTGCGACGCAAATATGGATTGAGAGTGGAGAATTACGCAAAATTTAAAGGCGTAAGGCAAATTGAGTCTCAATAATCAACACTAAAATCGACTATATCTGTTTCCTGCGACAGTACGCAAGCACAGCACTTCTGTCATATATAAATCGCGCGTGATGCTTGAACGCTAAAACAACGGGTTCCGAATGTGCCGCGATCTCAACTGAATCACTCTTGGAAAAAATCCGCGGTTTCAATTTTCAACTTAAGAGTTTCCCACAGCTTGGGACTAGCCCCAATAATCGGTTTGTTTTTGGCAATCACTTGTTCACGAGTGATATTGTGATCAACCCAACTTTGACCGCCGGCCGCCAGGTTTTGCAAAACAGGCATGACACGATCTGCTGCCTTTGCGAATTTTGCCTCGGCGGTTTGAGCTTCTTCAAACTCGTGCCAAAGCGTCAGGAGTTCTGCGCCTAAGTGCTTATCTAACATTCCAAACAATCGGCGCGCAGCGGCAGATTCGGCTTCGAATGCCTCCTGGCGTGCATGATCATCATAGACAAATACATCGCCAGCATCGATCTCTACGATGTCATGGATGAGCAGCATCTTGAGTACTTTGAGGTGATCTATTTGCGCTGGCGCATCTGCGAGCAAAACCAAAGCTACCATTGCGGTTTGCCATGAATGTTCTGCGGAATTCTCGAACCGGTCTTCGCCCAGCGGCTTGGTCTGCCGCAGCACTGCTTTGAGCTTTTCTGTTTCCAGCAGAAAGTTGATTGTCTTTTCCATACTCAAATACTCCGATGAGGTTCTGAAAAACAAAAAAGCCCGCCATGGAAGCGGGCTTTAATTAGACTCTGATAAAGACTTAGCTGTTTACA
>JBCDFK010000428.1:0-2957 GCA_039178065.1 Pseudomonadota bacterium
ATCTACGACACGATGACGGTTCGGCAGAATTTAGAATTTCCGCTGGTCAACCGACGCGTACCAAAAGACGAGATAGACAAGCGTGTTCACGACATGATCGAGGTTCTCGATCTGGCCGACAAAGCAGACCGCAAGGCGCGCGGGCTTACAGCCGACGAAAAGCAAAAGATCTCGTTGGGCCGCGGACTAGTACGCTATGATGTCAACGCGATCTTGTTTGATGAACCGCTCACCGTGATCGACCCACATATGAAATGGCAATTGCGCACCAAGCTGAAGGATCTTCACCGCCAACTTGGTCACACGATGATTTACGTCACACACGACCAAACCGAAGCGCTGACTTTCGCCGATAAAGTCGTGGTGATGTATGATGGTGAAGTTGTGCAGATTGGCACGCCCGAAGAGCTGTTCGATGAACCCGCACACACATTTGTTGGCTATTTCATCGGCTCGCCCGGCATGAATATTTTGTCGTCAAAAATCAAAGGCGATACCGCGCGCCTTGGTTCTCATGAAATCAAGCTGTCTCATCAATATCGCCAATTGGATGCGTCAGCGGAGCTCGGCATCAGGCCAGAATTCGTCACGCTTGATGCGGGCAAAAAGGGAATGCCGGTAACGGTAAACGCGGTTGAAGATATTGGACGATTTAAAATTGTTCGTGCTTCGCTTGAGGGGCAGGAAGTTAATGCTGTGCTGCCCGAGGGCGCACCGGTGCCGGCAGATCCAAGCATTAGCTTTGAGACCTCGCGCATCAATGTCTATGAAAATTCACACTTGGTTAGAAAGAGCGCCTAATCATGGAAAAGACATATAACAACAAAGCTTGGTTGCTCGTTATTCCCGTGTTTTTGCTGGTGGCGATCAGTGCGATCATCCCCATCATGACGGTTGTGAACTATTCGGTTCAAGACACCTTTGGAAACAATCAGTTTTTCTGGGCCGGAACGGAATGGTTCCAAGATGTGTTGCGCTCTGAGCGATTTTGGGATGCGCTTGGGCGCAACGTATTGTTCTCATTCATCATCCTGAGCATCGAGATTCCATTGGGCATCGCAATCGCTCTGGCCATGCCCAAAAAGGGGCCTTGGGTACCTGTTTGTTTGGTTTTGATGGCCCTGCCATTGCTCATCCCATGGAATGTGGTCGGCACAATTTGGCAAATTTTTGGACGCGCTGATATCGGATTGTTGGGTCATACCCTGGCAGCAATTGGCATCAACTATAATTACACAAGCAATATCTTCGATGCCTGGGTGACCATCATCATTATGGATGTTTGGCATTGGACAAGTTTGGTAGTTCTACTTTGCTATGCTGGTTTGGTTTCCATTCCTGAGGCCTACTATCAAGCCGCACGCATTGATGGCGCATCGCGCTGGTCAGTGTTCCGTTTCATCCAATTGCCCAAGATGCGCGGTGTTTTGATTATCGCATTTCTGCTGCGCTTTATGGATAGCTTCATGATTTACACCGAGCCATTTGTGCTGACCGGTGGCGGCCCAGGCAACTCGACCACATTCATGTCGATTGATTTGGTTAAGCAAGCCATCGGCCAATTCGATCTTGGACCGGCTGCTGCGATGTCGTTGGTCTATCAATTGATCGTCCTTTTGGTTTGTTACGTGTTCTTCACCGTTATGAGCAATGTGGACTCCGATAAACCAGAGCAGGGAGTGGAAGACTGATGGCTGATACTGCAATGGAAAAACCCGTCGCTTCTGGCGCTAATAAAATTGATTTAGCTGGCGTTCGTTCGGTCCATCATTTCAAGCAAAAGCGAAGTCTGAAGTGGCTTGTTCCGACGATATATATCGTATTGTTGATGTTGCCGATCTATTGGCTTTTGAACATGAGCCTGAAAACCAACCAGGAGATTTTGTCTTCATTTACGCTGCTGCCGAACGCACCAACTCTAGATAATTATCGTGTCATCTTCAGTGACCCTTCCTGGTATACCGGATACATCAACTCCATAATCTATGTGGCGCTCAACACGATAATCTCGATCAGTGTGGCATTGCCTGCGGCCTATGCGTTTTCGCGTTATCGGTTCCTAGGCGACAAGCATATGTTCTTTTGGCTACTATCTAACCGTATGGCGCCAGCCGCCGTGTTCGTCCTGCCGTTCTTCCAGCTTTATTCGGCATTCGGCCTCATCGACACACATATTGCCGTTGCGCTTGCACACTGTCTTTTCAACGTTCCGCTCGCTGTGTGGATTTTGGAAGGCTTTATGTCTGGCGTGCCTAAAGAGATCGATGAAACTGCCTATATTGATGGCTATTCATTCCCGAAATTCTTCGTCAAAATTTTCACGCCGCTCATTGCATCAGGCATCGGTGTGGCTGCCTTCTTCTGCTTCATGTTCTCATGGGTGGAGCTGTTGATCGCCCGCACGCTGACAACCACCGACGCTAAGCCAATTTCGGCAATCATGACCAGAACGGTCGGCGCTTCGGGCGTGGACTGGGGTGTACTTGCCGCCGCGGGCGTTCTGACGATTATTCCAGGCGCGCTCGTGATCTACTTCGTGCGCAACTACATCGCCAAGGGCTTTGCCCTGGGCCGGGTTTAGGAGGAGACAATTATGGATCTTTCATGGATGGCATGGACCGGCCCAACCGCATTGTTCTGGCTGGGCATCATAAGCTGCCTCGTCGGCATGTGCGTCTGGGAGTATTTTTCACCGGGCGGCAATCCGCGCGTTGGTGTTCTTCGCTTCGAAACCACGCGTGGCGATCGTCTCTTCATTACGCTGCTAGGCAGCGCATTCATCCATCTTGCCTGGCTTGGCCTCGTTGGTCCAAGCCTCTGGTGGGCTATGGGCATCTCTGTGATCTACGCAGTCATCGTGTTCAGAACAGTATGATGCCCAACGGGAATGAGCACATCAGTGTTTGTTCTTTTTAACCGCATTCAACCTTTAGGGAGGATTTATAATGCGAAACTAC
>JBCDFK010000429.1:0-2942 GCA_039178065.1 Pseudomonadota bacterium
AATGGAGCAATTTACGCATTTGATTTGACCGGCGGCATTACGCCTGAACAGGTCATGCCCGTCAATATTGGTGACATTGATGTGAAAATCGCAGATGCTTTGGGCGTGGCGTCAAGTGCCTTGGCGATTAATGATATGGCGGTCCACCCAATAACAGCAGAGATTTTCATCTCGGTCTCAAGGATCGGAAACTTTGAGTCAGCGCCGGCGATCATGAAGGTAAATCAAAACGCTGAAATCGAGCTACTGGATTTGGGTACGCTTCCCTTCCAAAAACAAGCTTTGAACAATTTTCCCGATCAGGAAACGACCTTCAGACCTCGTGGCTTGGGCAAGAATCCGCCGCTAGTGCGTGATATTGCAAAGGGCGATGTCAAGCTCAGCTCTTTGGCCATTATGGACATGGAATATTATGAAGGCGAGCTCTTCGTATCTGGCGTCGCATTTGAGAATTTTTTGTCAACGCTTAGACGTATGCCTTACCCATTCACTGAGGAGCAATCAGCCGCGAACATTGAGATGTATCATATATCGCATGATCAGTTCGAAACACGTGCACCCATTCGCGCAATGTCGATTCAGGAGGTAGATGGCAGACCACAACTTGTTGCTGCATACACTTGCAGCCCGATTGTTCTAATAGATCTGGACGAAATTGTTGATGGTGCAAAAGTTTCAGCGCGGACGTTGATGGACTACGGAAACGGTCAACCGCTGGATCTGATTTCATACTCTTTGCAAGGCCAGGAAATGCTATTCTTGACCAGCAATAGTCGGTCGCCGCATGTCATTCCGGTTTCAAGTCTAAACGGAGCCCAAGCATACACGAAGGGTGATCTTCCAGATGGCGGCAAGTCAGATTTGACACCGCTAATGCCTGTCGGGGATACGGGCAAGGCAGTGATGTTTGACGGTATGTCGCTTCAAATTGCACCACTTGGAGAAAATCTCTTCGTTTCGCTCACGCGAGATATGTACACTGGCAGCCTCAACATGGATTCCAACTTTAATGGATTTCCAAATCGGCTACACAATTTGGTCGCTGAGTTTGATTTCCCTCAATATTGGGCCGAGAAGGCCCAGTGAATGATGGCAATTCTCATGAAACAAAGATCAATCAAGCTTGTGCTTCTTGGTTTCTGCTTTATGGGACTGGCCTGGCCGGCCGCCCGTGCAAATGAGGGCGGCCTAATTGTCCCTGAAAAGGCCGATGATGCCGTCGAGTTTATGCTCTCGGGCGAGCACGAAGCAGTTGAACCAGCGCAGTTGTTGCAAGTCTTTGTCGGCGAAGCTGCATTATGTTGCGACAATAAAACACCAATGGTCGGTTCATATCGCGTTGAAGGACAAAGCATCAGCTTTACGCCAGCATTCGATTTTGTCGAAGGTCAGAGTTACACCGTACTAACCCGCAACGCTAAGATCGCGGGCGAAATTGAGGGCCGAAAGACTGAGTTCAGCGTCGGCCCACAAGACGAACCCACCACACCGGAGGTTGTCGCGATCTATCCAAGTGGGGCGAAAATACCAGAAAATACACTGCGGTTTTACATCCATTTTTCAACGCCAATGAAACCGCACATGTCGGAGCAATTCATACTGTTGGCGGATGCAAATGGTGAAGTTGATAATGCGGCGTTTATGACATTCAAGCAGGAGCTTTGGAATGAGAGTCGGACACGTCTAACCTTGCTGCTGGATCCGGGTCGCATTAAACGCGGTGTCGCACAGAACTTGGCTTTGGGCCCAGCTTTGCTTGAAGGCAATCGCTATTCGATTGTAATTGAAGAAGGTTGGCCCAGCGCCAGCGGGGAGAAATCAGCACGGCAATTTGAGCAATCCTTTGTTGTGTCTGAGGCATTAAGGACGCTACCAAACATCGATCTTTGGCACTTTTATCCACCTAAAATCGCTTCCATCGATCCTTTGATAATTGAATTTGATCGACCATTTGATCTGCCACTTGCGCAAAGCTCAATCAGCGTGCTCGACGAGAACGAGAAAGCAGTAGACGGTGTAGTGACGGTTGACAACAATGAAAAGATCTGGCGCTTCCAACCCGATCGAACATGGGAAACATCGGTGCTTCGCATAGTAGTAGACGCACGTCTGGAAGACGTCGCTGGCAACAATTTTAGGGAACTTCTTGATCACGCCATCGAAACAGATCTTCGTCAGATTGACCATGAAGTAATCCATATAAATTTAGCCCCAGCCTCTGAATAATCCGCCCATGGCCCGCATCGCGGCGTCATGGCCCAATGCAAAATACTCCTCAGATCACGCTGAATTATAGTTCCGAATTTTAGAACAATCGCTTCTGAAATCAGTCAATACACAAATCAATCACCGACAACTAGGTTGCTCCCAAAGATTTGGAGACGTTGAAAATTGAAAGCGTACGCTTGTTTTGAAACCAATGGCGCCAGCCGTTACCTCACAGCGCTTTGTCAGCATTTTGGCACGAAAGTAGACGTGCAATTCGACGCCCAAAAAGGTTGGGTAAATTTTCTTTTTGGTCGATGCGAGTTCACCGCGGACGACCAATGCTTGGAGTTGTGCGTTTCAGCCGAGGACCAAGTTCGGCTCAATAAAGTTATTCAAATCGTCAGCAATCATTTGGATCGCTACGCCTTTCGGGAAAGCCCGAATCTGGTTTGGCAGCCCAGTGAACAACCACCGTCCGATTAATGACTCTAATTAAAATGGAGAAGCAGTAATGTCATTCAAAGCCTTTTTTGCCGGAGCTCTAATTTCATCAGCTCTATCAGTTGATGCGATGGCAGACAGCGCTCAAAGCAAAGCCTTGGTGCTCGAGGCGCTGGAAAACACCCTTCTGGCCGGCGACACTGACGCAGTCGAGACATACTTTGAGGAAGACTATATCCAGCACAACCCAATGTTCCCCGATGGGATCGACGGGCAGAAAGGCGTCGTTGCGT
>JBCDFK010000430.1:0-2942 GCA_039178065.1 Pseudomonadota bacterium
AGCATCTCATCTATTGATCGAGGGATTTTAGAAGGCGGTGCAACGTATCGATGGTCGAAAAATCCGCCACGCCATCGATTTTCTCAACTCTGAAATGACGCTGAAATGCTTCGACGACGCCCTTGGTTTGCGCATCGAATGTCCCGTGCACTTCTACATTGTATCCATACAGACTGAGCATGGCTTGTAGTGCCTCTATTGGTTGACCGCTTTCCCCTTCGCAAAAGTAGCGCCCTCCCGCGATTGGTGTCGGTTCAATCCAGTGTCCCACACCCGATTGTGCTAGTAATTTCCAGTCGAATTTTTCACCTGGATCGACTTTGCGCACAGGCGCGATATCAGAATGGGCCAACACACGACGCGCGGGAATTGCATTTCGCGCTATGATAGATTGGCTCAACTTCACTACCGAGATCATCTGAGGTTCAGTAAAATCGGGCATGCCGTGATCATGCCCACCATTGACGATTTCAATGCCAATCGAGCACGAGTTTGTGTCGTCATGGCCCTGCCAAGAGCTTTTCCCGGCATGCCAAGCGCGATCGGCCTCATGCACCATTTGGACGACACGGCCATCTTCGTGAACAATATAGTGGCATGAAACCTGACTTTCCTCATTGCAAAGCCAATCTTGGGCGGCCTGCCCGGTTTTCATGCCCGTGTAGTGCATTATCAGCATATCGATTGATCGACCGCCCTTGCGCTCACCAAAATTCGGTGACGGGCAGACTTCCGCATTCCCAAAGTTGGGCTCGAACGAAGCTATCATTGGCTCTTCAATTCAGGCTCAACCAACCCCCAAGCGGCATTGATCGCAGCCATGCGATCATCGGCAATCCGAATGAACTCGAGTGGCAAACCTCTCGCCGACAGCACATCTGGGTGGTGTTCTCGGACTAAACTTAAATAGATTGAACGCGCATCCTTGTAAGGTGTGTCACGCTCAATACCTATCACCCGATACGGATCAGCGTCACCCTTGTCGACATGACGTGATAATATTCGCTCGAATTCCAAGTCAGATATTTTGAAAATTTCTGCGACATGTCTCAGAAAGACAAGCTCCTGAGAGTGCATCAGATCGTCGGCTTTGGCGATATGAAACAGCCCATCAATGATGTCTCTTAGAATTGGGCAGTTTTCTTTTCCGGTACTACACAGGCCTGCCAATTGCGTCGCGTAGGATTCATAGCCGGCGACATCTTGCTTAGCCAAATCAAACAGCATCGAAACCTGTTTGGTCTCGTTTTCAGGAATATCGAAAATGTCTTGAAATGCATCCACTTCAACAGGGCTTACGACACCATCCGCCTTCGCCATTTTAGCTGAAAGTGCGATCATCGCTATTGAGAAGGCGACGCGCCGCCGTGTTTCAGGATCACCCTCAAACACTGTACGAACCGCTTCGACCAACGCCCCAATGGCACTGCCGGCCGTATCTGCCACAAAGTCTGTAATGCGCACCCAGATCGACATATCTATCCCCGAATCTCATCTACTCAATAAATGATCATCGCCGCCGCGTTAAGTTAAACTTTTGCAATGATCGGCGTGAAATGGCGTCGACACGCTCAATGCTAATTTTGCGAAGCCGATACAGCTTTTGAGGGCCATAGGAGGCGACTGGCGATACATATTGAAAAACCCGCCAGCATGCCGGGCATTCCCTCATAAACATGGGCATTGAGCCCAAATTCTCGCCAGATAAGCGCGGTGAGCAATCCGGTCGCCAGCATAAAAAGCGCAACAGGCTGTGATGGAGATTGGCCAAAAGCGAGCAGAATAACCAACGGCCCCAGCGAGCATGCGAGGGCTGACCAGGCAAATATGACAAGCGTAAAGACATTCGCTGATGCAAATTGACTTATGAGCAATGTTGCCACCACGATAAATGCAGTTGCGATATGCCTGGCCATCGGACCGCGCAGCAGTTTGAAATCTTCACTGAGTACCGCTGCACAGCTCAACACCTGGCTGTCTGCTGTTGAAATAGATGCGGCGAATACACCTCCGATGATGACGCCTACGGCAATTCCCGGAACAAGATTTTGCGCAAGCATTGGAAGCGCTAATTCTTGATCGAAGCTATTTTCGCTCCCCAGATACAGCCGAGTTGCGAGGCCAACCATAAAGGTCCCAATTAGAAAAAGAATGTTCCAACTAAAATAGTAGAATGCCGTTTTGGAAAGTCTTTCGGAACGATCAAGGGCCATAAATCGAACCATTACCTGCGGTTGCCCCGTCACACCTATTCCATTGAACATCCAACCAAGCGCAAACAGAACCAATGCACTAAATCCGCCAAGCCGTTTTTGGCCAATTTCAAAATAATGGTCCTCAACTTGCTCGAGTTTAGCAAAAAATGGATCAAACCCACCTGCGGTCGACACGGCAATGTGCATGAGCAACCACATTGCGACAACCATTAGCAATGCCTGCGCTGCGTCGGTCCATATCGAAGCACGTAGTCCACCTGCCCAACAATAAGCTAGTACAAGGCCAGCACCCAGCAGCGCCCCTGCGAAATTTGGCCACCCAAACAAGACCTCCAACGCCTTCCCGCCTGCGCTAAACTGAGCAGCAGCATAGGTCGATAAGAACACCAGCGTCAGCAGCCCTACAACAAAGCGGAGAACCTTTTGATCGCGACCGTTCCAACGACTGAGTAATTCGGCAAATGTGCTTGCGCCAGTTTCTTCGGTTGCATCACGAACGCGACTATGAACGAAAAAAAATGCAATTAGGTCTCCAAAAAGGAAACCAACTAAAAGCCAAATTGCCGACAGACCAAATGTGTAGATGTAGCCGATAAGCGCAATAAACATGTAGCCGCTATTTTTAGTCGCTGCTGCTGAAAGTGCGGCCAAAACAGGCGGGACAGATTTGTTCGCCAGCAGATAGTCTTGATCTCCATTAGTGGCGTTTTTCGCTGACAGAATGCC
>JBCDFK010000431.1:0-2942 GCA_039178065.1 Pseudomonadota bacterium
AATCCGGTTCACGCCAAGACCGCCGGTATCGAAGTCAACACCATCGATGTCGAGCGACGATGAACCGTCTTCGTTGAAGATAACCGTAAGGTCATCCGACTGAAGAAGGTTGTTGCCGTTGAACGATGCGTCCCGTGCCAGCTCATCAATCTGCGAGAGCAGTTCGTTGAAGTCTGTTTCGAGATTGGCTCGTGTCGACGAGTCCGTCGTCACTGGCGAAGTCACACCAGCCGTAAGGCCAAACGCATCTCCAATAGTGCCGCCTGATTCACCAAATGTAATTGGCTGAGACGAGTCTTCAGAAGAGATGGTGATAGCACCCGTTTGGTCGTCCACTTCGGCTTGAGCACCCTCTACTTTAGCAGCCAATGCAGCTTCCATGAAAGGATCCAGCGCACCGTCGAGAACATCCTGTGGTGAAGTTGACTCGATACCTGTGCGCAAGTCTTTGACCAATTGATAAGGCTGCAAAACGTATGACCGGATTTGATGTCCCCAGCCAATATCGGTTTTGCCATCATGGGAAGCAGCGGCAGCATCTTCGCGCTTTTTCATTTCCAGATCATATAACCGGGCACGCAGCGCCTTCATAGCATTGGCTCTGTTCTGATGCTGCGATTTCTCGGACGACGTCACAACAATCCCTGTGGGATGGTGCGTAATACGCACAGCGGAATCGGTCGTATTGACGTGCTGACCACCTGCTCCCGAAGAACGGTAGGTATCGAGACGGATATCTTTATCCGCTATTTCAATTTCAATGTTATCATCAATGACGGGATAAACACCGACCGACGAAAAAGAAGTGTGTCGGCGCGCGTTGGAATCATATGGCGAAATTCGAACCAAACGATGCACACCGATCTCAGTTTTTAACCAGCCATAGGCATTATGGCCTTTGACGAGAATCGTCGCTGACTTGATGCCAGCTTCATCGCCGGAGGAATATTCCTGAAGCTCAACTTTGAATCCACGGCGCTCGGCCCAACGCGAATACATGCGGAACAGCATGTTAGCCCAATCTTGGCTCTCCGTACCGCCAGCCCCGGAATGAACCTCCAGGAACGTATCACTTGAATCAAGTTCACCGGAAAGCAGAGCTTCAATCGACATTTTTTCAATGTCGCCTTGCATCGCAACGATGGCGTTTTCGGCGTCAGTCACCGTATCCTGATCATCTTCCTCCTCGCCCATGGCGATGAGTTCAATGCTATCGGAAAGATTTTGGTCAAAGCCCTTGATTGCGCTTGTCATCTCTTCAAGTCGCTGACGTTCCTGCATTAGCTTTTGTGCTTCGGTCGCGTCATTCCACAGATCTGGGTCTTCTGCACGAGAATTTAGATAGTCGAGCCTTTTGGACGCTGCATCCCAGTCAAAGATGCCTCCTCAGCAGTGCGATAGCCTGCTTGATTTCATCGACCAGTGCCGAAATTTCCGCGCGCATGAATTTACCGTCTTTATTGGATTGCCAAAGGACCTCTACCTCTGGGCTTGTAGGAAAGAGCCGAGGTGGTTGTAAAGTGGTATATTGGAAATACTAGAACAAACCACCCGAGTTTGTTTGAACCGCTTGTTGCGCCTTTGGCGAGATCTTGAGCTGACGTTCCAGTCTTTCCTCAGGCGTTTCTGTTTGCGCGAATTCCGCCCCGATCACAAAATAGGAGTCTGCTGGTCCGGTACCCGGTTTAAATGCTTCAGCGATGATGTCGCTGCTGGGCTCATCAAATGCACGCATACCCGTTTTGCGATTGATCTGAATAAGTGACATGCCTTGTGGGACTTTGAATTCAGATGGTTTTACGTCCTGCAAAGCGGCAGACATAAATTCCTGAAATACGGGTGCTGCCAGTTCACCGCCCGTTGAGCCTCGGCCCATAGGCGTTGGTTTATCAAAACCAATATACACCCCAGTAACAAGATTGGGCGTATAGCCAACAAACCATGCATCTTTTTCATCATTGGTCGTGCCGGTCTTGCCTGCAATTGGGCGCTCCAACGCTTTCAATTTGGTCGCAGTCCCGCGTTGTACGACGCCTTCCATCATTGAAGTAATTTGATAAGCGGTCATCGGATCCAGAATCTGATCTCTTGTGCCGATCAATTCAGGCTCTTCCTGCTGCACCCAACGCGTTGAATTACAGCCTTCGCAGAGGCGGCTGTCTTGTTTGTATATGGTCTTTCCATAACGGTCTTGAACACGGTCAATCAATGACGGCTTAATTTGGCGACCACCATTGGCAAGCACCGAAAACGCTGAAACCATGCGCAGAACGGTCGTTTCACCAGATCCAAGTGACATAGCCAGAACGGGTAGCATTTTGTCATAAATACCAAATTGCTCTGCATATTCAGCAACGAGCCGCATGCCCATATCTTTTGCGAGCCTCACGGTCATGAGGTTACGGGAACGCTCAATACCGAGGCGCAGTGTTGAAGGACCGGCGCCCTCACCAGCATAGTTTTTCGGCTCCCACACCTGGCCGCCCGAGACCAGTTTAATGGGAGCATCCAAAATCACCGACGCCGGTGTGTAGCCATTGTCCAAAGCCGCTGCGTACACAAATGGCTTGAATGAAGAGCCAGGTTGACGATAGGCCTGGGTCGCGCGATTAAACTGTGAATCGTAGTATGAAAAACCGCCGGCCATTGCCAGAACACGGCCGGTGTTGGGGTCCATTGCCACTAAAGCACCAGAAACTTTTGGCACTTGCCGTAAGCCAAAAACACCTTCGCTCTCGACAAATTCAACCATTATGACATCACCAGGCTTCAACACCTGTTCAATCGATTCCGCGGTGTAGCGCTTGCCATCGGCGTCACGCATACGAAATGCCCATTTCAAATCGGCAATGTTGAGCGCGCCGGTTTCGCGCGTGGCATCAACGGCCCCCGACACGTCTTTACTTGGTTGAAGACCGAACTGGACGGCTTCTTCGCCAACG
>JBCDFK010000432.1:0-2924 GCA_039178065.1 Pseudomonadota bacterium
AGGCGCCAACCACAAATACAGAATCAGACTATCGTCCAAACACACTCAATGGAGCAAAAGAATATTTTTCGACTCACGACCCAGTTCCAATGGGTGCCATCTGGAACTTGTCTGCGTATGATGAGGAACGTCTTGAGGGTATGATCAAGGGTAATACCAAATATTACAACTACTCGAATAAGTCAGTTGAACTGCCGCAAAGTCATCAAGTCCATAACCAATTTTCCAATTTTTTTGATCACACGACATATATGGAAAACGTCGAAGAAGTCGTATCGCGCATCGCCTTTGACATAATGTCACTGGCGCGAAAAGACACTGATCTGCCTGAATTTGATAAGCTCCATGCATCAACTAAAACCTCCGGCTTAGCTGATAAAGATGAAACCTTCGACGAGCAGCGGGTAGCACTGGCGCGGCAGCGTCGACGTAAATTCGTCATCGCACTAGGAGTTAGTAGATTTCTGTTGTTCCTTCTAATCATTGGCATTCTGGCTTTCTTGATCGTGCTATCCACGACGCCCTCGCTTCAACTAGCAGGATGTAGCTTTTCTTCAATCACTGATTGCAAAACAGCCTTTGAGCAGCTGCAAGGAAAATTGTCGCCCGCCGTTTTCGGGCCCGCAATCTACTCCTTTGTTGTCTTAATTTGTATTCGAATTTATCTGAGAAGCCGACTAGTCAAGACGCGCGAATGGTTGCTTGGTCCGAAGTCGGTCAGACATCCTGATACAATGTTTGACAGGATTTGGTCCGCAGTCCTTGGTGTTGCGATTTTGTCATCCGTTTATTTTTGGCTTGTTCCGAGTGATCTTTCGCCCATGTTGAACCAACTATTTGTACTGCCAATCCAGGGTGTCATAGGCTCGCTCTTCTACAATTAGTGCCGAATAGATTTGTACCGAACATAGATGGTTGATCGTCGCAAAGGATGGTCAAATCCAATTTCAATCTCGTATGGCGAGTTCGAAAATGCGCGTCTGTTAGCTTGAGCCTCCAAGCAGCCATTCCCTCTTTCAGCGTTTCACGCCATGCCAACCTATAAAACCAAACCTATTGCCGATCATTCCAATTGGCCAAGGGTTGGCGCAAATTGTCTTTCTGTACACTATGAGCGAGCTAACAAAACAGCAGCGATTTAATAGCTACCGCCGCTGGCGGCGTCACCCGTGCTCCGCACTTTCATTCTCTCAAGTGCTGCACCAAATTCTCCGCGACATTTCTCTAGGTCAGATGACTTGCAGTTGTGAATGATGTTGACACCGCCCAATGCGAGCGGGTCTTTGTCTTTCGCGACGAGTACAGTTCTTGTTTGTGGGTTTAAAAGGTCGGGAGAATTTCCAATACGATGAACGTCATATACCTTGCCGTTCTAGGTGAATTCGCCGACTTTGACATTGTTGGTGTAAGTAATGCAGCCTGCCAACATCAACGTAGCTGCCATAGCTGAAGCCACAGAGAAGGAGCTATGTTCATGGTGATAACCCCGCAATGCTGAATATGATGGCAATGATTATCAGAACTGATTGGCTCATTGTCTAGCTTTTTTGTTTTTGTGGTTGCCGGCCTTCACGCTGTTTCTCAAAGCACCGCACTTTTACGCCCAGCTTCATTGCATTATTGGCCTGCGTGAATTAAGCGGTGCGTTCAAGGATATCACAAGCATTAAAGGCATTTATCATGCATCGTTATCGCAGCCACAATTGTGGCGCATTGCGCAAATCAGACGCTGGCAACACAACGCGTCTTTCGGGGTGGGTTCACCGTGTTCGCGACCATGGTGGCGTTCTATTTATCGATCTGCGTGATCACTATGGCATTACTCAAGTTGTGGCCGATCCAGACTCGCCATGTTTTAACACTGCAGAAACTGTGCGCGGCGAATGGGTTTTGCGCATAGATGGCGAAGTAAAGCCGCGCAGCGACGAGACCGCCAACGCCAATTTGCCGACGGGTGACATTGAGGTTTATGCGCGCGAAATCGAAGTGCTCTCGAAAGCTGAAGAGTTGCCACTACCTATTTTTGGCGAGCCTGATTATCCCGAAGATATTCGTCTGAAGTATCGTTTCCTCGATCTGCGCCGTGAGACACTGCACAACAATATTATGCAGCGCACGCGCATTATCGCAAAAATGCGCGAAGAGATGACAAAGGCTGAATTCACTGAGTTTTCGACGCCAATTCTGACGGCCTCATCGCCCGAAGGTGCACGAGACTTTTTGGTGCCGAGCCGAATTCATGGCGGCGAGTTTTATGCGCTGCCGCAAGCGCCGCAACAATATAAGCAATTGATCATGATGAGCGGCTTTGATCGCTATTTCCAAATTGCCCCCTGTTTTCGCGATGAAGACCCGCGCGCTGACCGCTTGCCTGGTGAATTCTACCAGCTCGACTTGGAAATGAGTTTTGTTGAACTGGAAGACATCTTCCAGACCATGGAACCTGTTATGCGCAACGTGTTTGAAGCGTTTGCGGACGGCAAACCAGTCACACCGAGTTTCAGACGGATTGCCTATGATGACGCCGTGCGCATGTATGGTACAGACAAACCCGATCTCCGCAATCCGATTGTGATGGAAGATGTGTCAGAACATTTCCGTGGCGGCGGATTTGGCGTGTTCGCAGGCATCCTCGATGCTGATCCAAAGCATCAGGTATGGGCCATCCCAGTAAAAGGTGCTGGTAGCCGCAAGCATTGCGACCGAATGAACTCATGGGCGCAAAAAGAGGGCCAGCCCGGCATGGGCTATATTTTCTGGCGTGAGCTGGAAGGCAAGTTCGACGCGGCCGGCCCGATTGCCAAGAATATTGGACCTGAACGCAGTGAAGCATTGCGTGAGCAACTTGGCCTTGAATTGGGCGATGCGGTGTTCTTCGCCGCCGGCCGGCCGGACCAGTTCATGCGCTTTGCCGGGGAGGCGCG
>JBCDFK010000433.1:0-2920 GCA_039178065.1 Pseudomonadota bacterium
GCAAGCGTTTTTGCGTCGCACTAAAAATGGCATTGACTAATGCAGGTGCAAGCGGCGGGATTCCTGGCTCCCCAACACCACCCATTGGTGCACCTGTATCAACAATTTCAACGGCAATCTCAGGCGTTTCATTCATACGCAAGAATTGATAGTCATGAAAGTTTGAGCGTTGTGCGCGACCATCTTTAATCGGGATTTGATGCCGTAGCGCGGCTGCAAGACCTTCAATCACTGAACCTTCCATCTGCGCTACTACCGCATCGGGTTGTAATGCCCAGCCACAATCAATCGCAACATGAACTTTGTTAACTTTGGGAGTCTCATTCTGCATTTCGATTTCAACAACTTGCGCAATCACACTTCCATAGCTTTCTACTACTGCAATGCCCTTATGGATGCCCGCTGCGCGTGAATTATCCCACTCAGACATTTCAGCAACCTTATCTAGCACCGCCAAATGACGTTTTTGCCCTGCAAGGTTAAGACGGCGAAAAGCTATTGGATCCATCTCTGCTTTCGATGCCAACTCGTCAATAAAGGCTTCCAAAAAATAACCATTTTGCGAGCTGGACACTGCACGCCAAGGTGATAACGGCATTGGTACATCAAGATGACGATGATCGAGCGCGAAATCATCAGCATACGGTTGGTTAGCGAGTACAGCAACGGAGAAGAAGTCGTTGTTGTCTTTTACCGTGACATGCTCAAAAGTCCGTCCCATTTGTGGGCCAGAGAGTTGGATGTGCATCGCGTTGATTTTGCCATCTTCAGCAACAGCAGCACGCAATCTGCTTGTCATGATCGGACGATAATAACCCTGTTGCACATCATCTTCGCGTGACCACATGACTTTAACTGGACGCTTCACAGCACGACTCGCCAAAATTGCTTGCTCGGCAATTTCGCCATGTGTCTTGCGACCAAAACCACCGCCCAAATATGTCGTATGAATGGTCATTTGCTCGTTTTTAAAACCGCTGACTTTCTCGACTGCCATCCGCACGATGTCATGCCCTTGGGTTGGCATCCACAGCGTGACATGATCTTGCTCTTCCAATGCGGTGCAGACCAACGGCTCCATACAGCCATGGGTTAAAAATGGAACTTCATAAACCGATTCAGTCACAGTTTCAGCAGCAGCTAGTTTTTCCTGCGCATCGCCTTTGCGTAGCACTGGCGGCATCTCATCACTCAAACCATCGCGCATCTGTTGGCTGAGAGTGGCAGAATCTAGCTGATCATTTGGCGTTTCAGTGAATTCAATGGTGAGTGCATCAGCCGCTTTTTTCGCTCGCCACCAACTGTCTGCAATCACGACTACCCCATTGGGAATCTCAGCAATCTCAACCACACCCGGCATGTCTTTGATGCTATCGCGATCAAAACTCTTCACTTCTGCACCATAGACAGGACTCATGCGTACTGCGCCATGCAGCATGTTGTCGATTTTGACATCAGTCCCAAACACAGCCGATCCATCGGTTTTGGCAGGAATATCAAGCCGTCGTTTATCTGCCATGGAAACTTTGCGCTGGCCTTTAGTGAGTAGTGTTGGCTGCTCTGGAACTGGCAGCGTTGCTGCCACCGCGACCAAGTCACCAAATGGGATTTTTTTGTCTGAAGCTTGATGCACGATAAAGCCATCTTTGGCAGATAACTCATCTTTAGGCAGGCTGGTCTGTTGACTTGCGGCATGGATTAATACTTCGCGCGCTTGGGCAGCAGCAGTCCGTAGTGGGTCGTACCAAGCGCGAATACCATAAGAGCCAACGCTGCGCATTTGTCCAAAGAACAAACGATACGCCTCAGTTGGTCGTGGTGGCATCTCGATTGTGATGGTTTCGGGCTGTACGCCGAGTTCTTCGCTAAGGATTATCGCTTGACCAGTATGTGTGCCTTGTCCCATTTCTGCAGTCGGCAGGGTGGCAATAATGCGGTTATAGGCCGGGGCGTGTCCCCGCGCAATGCTGAGACCCAGATCCACGTTCTGACGGCCTATGGTCTTATGGATCATGAAGGTGTTCCGCACCTCGTTACCGCCAGCCCCCGGCAGCGCGTCATAGACCCAGTCCGCCGGGTTGAGCGCACCATAGGCCCCCGCCACAATGCCGATGTCCGCGTAGTTGGTTACGTTGTCCTGGAGCGTCGGGTAGTACGCGGCGTAAACGTCGGCGGCCTCGGAAAAATAGTTTAAGAGATGAAAGTTCGGAAACTGATCGACGGTCTTAAAGACCTGCGTGACATTGTTTGTAATGTTTGGCCAATCCCCAAATCGGAAGGATTGAGTTCTGTCCACATAGCGGGTGATTTCTTTCGCATTGGTCTCCGGTTGATAAAGGCTAATCCGGCTTGTCGTGTCATTGCTGTTAATCCCCGTCAGGACGCTATTCAAAGAGTTGGCCATGCTCGCCTGCTCAGCATCACGATCCGCCTCATCGACCCGATACTTGGCTCCTTTGACGACAAAGAGCTCGATGGGGCTGCGCCCCCAACCGGTATCGATCGTCATGAGATCCTCCAAGGCATCCTGCGTCGCCGTGGAACTGTCAAACTGTTCGGCATCATCGAAGAGCTCGACGTAGATCGCATTGATCCCTCGATCCGCCAAGTATTGATAGGCCGCCGGATCCAGGCGATCGGCGTCAAGCGTCGCGCCGATGATCGGCCAGTTCTTACTTTTTGCGGCTGACTTATTGAGCACGTTAAAAGTGCGACCGTCATTGATGATAGCGTCCGCCTCGATGTCGCTGGTCATCAGCTTCGGATCAAAATAAAGATCAACTGCCCAGGGTGCCGATTCCGTCGCATAGGCGGGTCGCGCACCCGGCGTCGGGCCGACGCGGGTGTATTCGGCAAAGTTCGGACCTAGTCCGCTGTGAATAATGTCAAATCGATTGCCACCCGTGGTTTCCCAGGCGAA
>JBCDFK010000434.1:0-2918 GCA_039178065.1 Pseudomonadota bacterium
CGAAACAGGGCTTTCACCATAGCCGCGGGATCGATAGTGTCTTGTGAAGCGATCCGGGGGGACAGTGTGACATCACAAAAAGCCGCCATAACGCCAATGATGGCCCAATTTCTGGAGATCAAAGCCAGGCACCAAGGCGCACTTTTGTTCTATCGAATGGGCGATTTTTATGAGCTTTTTTTCGATGACGCTGTGGCCGCGGCCGAAGCATTGGACATCGCTCTCACAAAACGCGGCAAACATCTAGGCGAAGACATTCCCATGTGCGGTGTACCCGTACATTCAGCCGAAGGATATCTTCTTACCCTTATTAGAAAAGGCTTTCGCGTCGCAGTGTGCGAGCAGATGGAAGACCCTTCAGAGGCAAAAAAACGCGGATCAAAGGCTGTGGTCCATCGAGATGTTGTACGTTTGGTCACGCCCGGAACGCTTACTGAGGACAGCCTTTTAGATGCACGGCGACACAACTATCTCGCGGCATATGCAAGAGTAAGGGACAAAGCGGCACTTGCTTGGGTTGATATTTCAACAGGTGCGTTCTCGGTGATGTCAATGGCGCAGGTGCGGCTTGGTCCAGAATTGGCTCGGTTGCTGCCCAGCGAATTAGTCGTATCAGAGTTGGACGAACTCGAGATTGAAGAAACCGCAAAGGAAAACGGCTCTTCTCTTACGCCAATCGCACGATCCGCTTTCGATAGCACCGAAGCAGAGAACAAACTTTGCAAACTCTTTAAGGTCGATACGCTGGATGCGTTTGGATCATTTGAACGGCCAGAGTTGTCAGCCATGGGAGCGCTGATCGATTATCTAGAGATTACACAAAAGGGAAACCTGCCACTGCTTCGACCGCCCACACGGGAAGCACAAACACGCGTGATGCAAATCGATGCTGCCACGCGTCGCAATCTTGAACTGACACATACGCTGTCAGGGGGTAAATCTGGCTCACTGTTATCGGTCATTGATCGCACCGTGACAGCCGGTGGTGGCCGATTACTGGAGCGACGTCTTTCATCTCCATCACGAAGCCTCAGTACCATTCAATCGCGACTGGACGCTGTTGCCTACGCGGTTGGGCGATCTCAGGTACGGCAGGACATTCGAGAGAATCTTCGCCGTGTTCCCGACCTAGAGCGCGCCCTTTCACGATTGGGTCTTGATCGTGGCGGACCACGAGATTTGACATCTATTCGAAATGGGTTGGAACAAGCCGCAGAAATTCACGTTGCGCATGCCAGCAATGAGTTACCCGATCTGTTTTCTGCCTGCATTGACGGCTTAAAGGGCCATGATGCCCTTCTGGATTTGCTTTCTGACGCCCTAATCGCGGAACCTCCTCTCTTAGTTAGAGATGGGGGATTTATTGCAGAAGGATATGATGAAGAACTAGACGAGGCGCGCAAGCTGCGGGATGAAGGCCGCAGCATTATTGCCAAGATGCAGGTTGAATACGCCGAGATCACAGGCATCCAAAGTCTAAAGATCAAACACAATAATGTGCTGGGTTACTTCATTGAAGTGACAGCAACGCATTCAGAAAAAATGCTGTCTGAACCCCTCAACGAAGTCTTTAAACACCGTCAAACCACAGCCAATCAACTACGCTTCACTACGCCCGACCTAAGTGAAATGGAAAGTCGTATTTTGAATGCCGGAGGAAGGGCCATTGAAATTGAAAAGCGGCTCTATGAAGGGTTGAAAGCCGCTGTTTTGGATCATGCGGTTGAGCTTTGTACGATCGCAGAATCCCTTTCAGAACTCGATTTGACATGTGCTTTGGCTGACCTCGCTTCAGGAGAGGATTGGTGTCGGCCGATTGTCGATGAAAGCCGCGCTTTACACATCGTCGGAGGACGTCATCCAGTCGTGGAGCGTGCGTTGCGCGCGCAATCTGGTGCTCCATTCATTGCCAATGACTGTGATTTGGGGCGTGTCAGCGATCTTTGGTTACTAACAGGGCCGAATATGGCCGGTAAGTCGACTTTTCTTCGTCAGAATGCGCTCTTTGCTGTTTTAGCACAAATGGGAAGCTTCATACCGGCTCGTGAGGCGCACATAGGTCTAGTTAGTCAACTTTTCAGCAGAGTTGGCGCGTCTGATGACCTGGCGAGAGGGCGATCAACATTCATGGTCGAAATGGTTGAAACTGCTGCGATCCTTAATCAAGCGGATGCGAACTCTCTTGTAATACTTGATGAGATTGGGCGTGGAACGGCAACATATGATGGATTGTCCATAGCTTGGGCCACACTCGAACACCTTCATGAAGTCAACAGGTGTCGCGCACTCTTCGCGACGCATTATCATGAATTGACCGCTTTATCTGAAAAACTCGAGCGAGTGGAGAACGCCACTGTCTCCGTCAAAGAACATGATGGTGAGGTGATTTTTCTTCATGAAGTGCGGCAGGGCGCGGCAGATCGCAGTTATGGTGTACAGGTGGCCAAGCTCGCTGGATTGCCACCAACGGTCGTAGATCGGGCCCGCGCTGTATTGGACGCGTTGGAAAAGGGAGATCGAGAGGGTGGCAGCAAACGCGAGGCATTCATTGACGATTTGCCCCTCTTCGCCGCAACTGCACCACAAAGCGCACAATTATCAGAGCCTTCTGCCGTAGAAGATCGGCTGAAACAAATACTTCCAGATGAACTCACTCCAAAAGATGCGCTCAACCTGATTTATGAGCTCAAAGGCCTTTCCAAATGATCTTTAATCGCGATCTTGCCATTATGTTACCAGATGGAACTCGTCTATCTGCAGCGCTTTGGATGCCGGAAGACGCGAATGAAAATCCAGTACCGGCCATCTTGGAATACCTGCCTTATCGAAAAACCGACGGTACGCTCGAGCGCGATCATGGCATGCACCCTCATTTTGCTCGGAATGGTTATGCATGCCTTCGTGTTGATCGGCGTGGA
>JBCDFK010000435.1:0-2903 GCA_039178065.1 Pseudomonadota bacterium
ATAGAGCACTAATTTTGGACACTGGAACACTTGTATATGACGGTCTAGCGCGCGAAGTGCTCGAAAATGAAGAACTTCGAAACGAGTATCTAGCCATCTAGGCAGCACCGATTTGTTTAAATCTAGACCCGGCCTACCTTGAGAGGCCGGGTTTTTTTATTGAGCTGCAATCAAATTCGCGTCCAGTTGACTCGCATGTCGTGAGCGAAAATTAAGCCTTTTGGGGAGTTTGATGAATTCGTTGTAAAAAGCTGTTGTATTTTTGAGTTACGTACATCATATTTTGAGACCCGTTAGAAGGTTGATCAATTAGATGCGTCCGACAGTTTACGATATCGCAAAAGATGCTGGCGTCAGCTTGGCAACTGTTGATCGTGTTTTGAATAATCGTCCGGGCGTACGCGAAAAGACCATCCAGCAGGTTCAAGACGCAATTGCAAAACTAGGTTACGTTCGAGACGTTGCTGCTGCCAACCTTGCACGGCAACGGTCTTATGATTTCATTTGCGTGCTCCCTGATTCAAAATCCGAATTCTTGGCTGAGGTTAGAGCGGCAATAGATGAAGCAGCAGCAGGCTTATCACCTGACAGAACCAGCATCAGCGTTCGAGAGTTTCCCTTGGACAACACCAACAAGTTGATCGAACTCCTCGGAGAAATTCAAGCGGAAGTCCCCGATGGTGTTGCGATCATGGCGCCGGAGACTCCAGCAGTACGTGATGCGGTAAAGCGCATTATGGCGGCAGGAACGCATGTGACACCAATCATATCGGATTTACCCAGTACAGATCGTAGTCACTTCGTTGGCATCAACAATGTGGGTGCTGGTCGTACAGCCGCGCAATTGATGGGTCGATTCCTAGATTCTAAGGCCGCAACAATTCTTGTCGTTGCCGGGTCTATGGTTTCAACTGACCACGCAGAGAGACGCACCGGTTTTGATGAAACAATGTGCATTGCATTTCCGCAGCACAATGTTCTGCCAACACTGGAAGCGTTCGATAAAGCAGAAAATGTTAGAGAGCGGGTAGGTGAGGCCCTCCGGCATCATCCAGATATATCCGGCATTTATTCAATTGGTGCAGGCAACCAGGGATTGGTATCGATATTACACGAAACCGGCCGTGCTAAAGATATTATTGTTGTGGCTCACGAGCTAACCGACTGCTCGCGCAACGCGCTAATGAGTGGAACATTTGATGCCGTTATCGCGCAAAACGTTGGACATATCGTTCGATCAGCAGTGCGCACATTGAAAGCACAAACGGACAATTTGCAAACGATTGAAAGCCAAGAACGCATTCGCACCGAAATATTTATTGCAGAAAACCTGTCGTAGTCGGCAGCGCTAATTTATCTGGGAGGATAAAATGAAGTCACTAAAAGGTCCCGCGCTATTTTTAGCACAATTCGCAGGCGATGAGGCACCATTTAACTCTTGGGACGCTATAACGAAATGGGCAGCTGATTGCGGCTATATTGGCGTTCAGGTACCAAGTTGGGATGGCCGATTATTCGACCTGGAAAAGGCTGCCGCAAGCAAAGATTATTGCGACGAGTTTAAAGGGCAAGCTGCCGAAAACGGTATTGAAGTGACTGAACTGTCGACGCATCTTCAAGGCCAATTGGTAGCGGTTCATCCCGCCTATGATGCGGGTTTCGATGGTTTTGCACCGGCTTCTGTCCATGGCGACCCAAAGGCGCGTCAGGCTTGGGCCGTCGATCAGGTTATGAAGGCAATTACGGCGTCAAAAAACCTTGGCATCGAGGCTCACGCCACATTCTCAGGCGCTTTGGCTTGGCCTTATATGTATCCTTGGCCGCAACGTCCCGCAGGTATGGTCGAAACAGCGTTCGATGAATTGGCCAAGCGTTGGCTGCCCATTCTCAACCACGCAGAAGACAATGGCGTTGACATCTGTTACGAAATTCATCCCGGTGAAGATTTGCATGATGGCGTCACATTCGAGATGTTCTTGGAACGTGTGAATAATCACGCGCGTGCAAACATGCTGTATGATCCGAGCCACTATGTGCTGCAATGCCTCGACTACCTTGATAATATCGATATCTATGCTGATCGAATAAAAATGTTCCATGTCAAAGACGCGGAATTTAATCCGACCGGGCGCCAAGGTGTTTATGGCGGCTACCAATCTTGGGAAAACCGAGCAGGGCGGTTCCGCTCACTTGGCGACGGCCAAGTAGATTTTGGAGCAATATTCTCAAAAATGGCTACAAACAACTTTGATGGCTGGGCAGTTGTTGAGTGGGAATGTGCAATCAAACACCCGGAAGATGGCGCACGCGAAGGCGCAGAATTTGTGAAGGCTCATATGATCCGGGTAACCGAAAGAGCGTTCGATGATTTTGCCGATGGTGGCACTGATGAAGCAGCGAACCGCAAAATGCTAGGATTGGACTAAGACATGGCAATTGAAGGCAAAAACGAAGCGTCAGGTGGCCGCATTCGTCTAGGTATGGTCGGCGGTGGTCGCGACGCGTTTATTGGCGGTGTACACCGCATCGCATCTCGCATTGATGACCACTACGAGCTAGTAGCAGGCGCGTTCAGTTCTACGGCGGAGAAGTCATTGGCATCTGGTAAGGACTTGGGTTTGCCGGATGATCGCATCTATGCCAATTTCAAGGAAATGGCGATACGTGAAGCGCGATTAAAGAGCGGCATTCAAGCCGTTGCGATTGTTACGCCCAATCATGTGCACTATCCAGCGGCCCGCGAGTTTCTTAAGCGCGGCATCCATGTGATTTGTGATAAGCCACTCACATCAAACCTTGCCGACGCAAAGAAACTTGCGAAAGCAGCTGAAGCCTCGGGCGCGTTGTTTATTCTAACCCATAATTATACTGGTTATCCCATGGTGCGTCAGGCGCGCGAGATG
>JBCDFK010000436.1:0-2902 GCA_039178065.1 Pseudomonadota bacterium
GTTGAACAGAGCCGTACGTGCACCGCCAATGTGCAAATAACCTGTGGGCGAAGGCGCAAAGCGGGTGATGACACCAGCAGACATAGATTTCTCCAATTAAAATATGGGGAATTTGGTGCACTCCATTTACCGCCCTCGAAGCATCGACGCAAGCAGTAGACACAAGATTGAGCGAACAGAGGTGGTCAATCTCCTAAAACATGGCCATACTTAGCGCGGGCAAGTCTTGGGGATGGGATGCGTCCGTTTCTTACACGCAATTATGCGTGTGAACGATAGCGGCGAAAAAGAGCAGCGCGAAGCTGAATATGACGAACGGTTTTTTGTTGCCGTCGATGGCGAAGCTTTCACTGCAACAATTGCAAAACCAAAGGCACCAAAAGCAAGTGTAGATACGACCGGTCTAGTCAGCATCGAGGATACTGACAGTTTAGCGCTAGAGCCGCTTCATAAACCTGAAGCGCCCAGACATACACAAAGATCAACCATCAGCATTTCAAGACTCCAATCTTATCTCAGCACCCAGCTGGCGATGGAGGAGGCGCAGGGCACATCATTCCTCTTGATACCCGTAATAATGATAGCCGGTGTTACGAGCTACTTCACTTTGCCGGCAGAACCAGCCGCCCATAATTTCCCCATTGCAGTCCTGGCGTTATTACTTGTTCGGTGGGCATTAAGACGGTCGAGTCTTGCAAAAAAGCAGATGATCAATGCAGCAACTATCTTTGTGCTGGCAATGGGGCTAGGCCAATGGCGAACGATGGCTATGGATACAGCCATGTTAGGGTCAGAAGTCTCGACAAATCTGACTGCCCAAATTAGATCCATCGAACAGAGACCAAACGGGTCCGTCCGCTACACGCTAGACGTCATATCCACCGAGCGACCAAAACTTTACTACGCACCGACGCGGGTGCGCGCAACGACCAGAAGGCCGGTAGTAGGGGCCGAATTAGGTGAGGGGTTGCGTGGTTATGTGAGATTGCGGCCACCTTCGGGACCTGTGCGACCCGGTGGATATGATTTCTCATTTAATAACTACTTTCAAAACATTGGGGCCAATGGCTTTTTCCTTGGCCAGCCCGATGCGTACAAACTCAATCGTGATGAGTGGAATGCCAGGATACAAATAGAGAAGTGGCGTTTGTGGTTGGCACGACATATTCAAAGCCAAAGTGCAACAAGGTCAGGCGCTGTCGCTGCCGCACTTATCACAGGGCAAAAAGCCTCAATCCCGGAAGACGTGACCGAAGCGCTGCGCGTTTCTGGCTTGGCCCATATTCTCTCTATTTCAGGGCTTCATATGGCATTGGTGGCGGGCACAGTAATGTTTGCGCTACGCATAATGTTCGCAATGTCTCCTGAGATATCAGCATATCGGCCAACCAAGAAATATGCAGCGCTTGCCGGATTTGGTGCAATCTTCATTTATCTGTTTTTAGCCGGCACCAGCGTCGCGACCCAGCGTTCCTTCATCATGCTCGCCGTTATGCTTGGTGCAATACTTTCGGACCGTTCGGCATTAACAATGCGGAACCTATCGATTGCCGCAATCGCAGTCGTTTTAATTGCACCCGAAGCGGTGTTGGGTCCCAGCTTTCAAATGTCGTTTGCCGCAACACTCGCACTGATCGCCGCATATCGCGCATGGACGAAACACCGAAGTTCCAAATTCCAAGACTTGAAAACAGACGGATCACTTCATCCGCGTGTTATTAAAAAGTCGACCAGCTTTATCACCGGACTGTCCATGACATCCATCATTGCCGGTGCTGCTACAGGTATATTTGCTGCCTATCATTTCCATCGAGTGGCGGTATTCGGGTTGTTTGGAAACCTTCTTGCCATGCCCATTGTATCAATAATCACTATGCCATCGGCAATATTGGCGACTTTATTAATACCAGTCGGCCTCGATGGTTATGTCTATCAGGCAATGAACTGGTCCATTGAACTAGTTATTAAAATATCTGTCTTCGTCGCCAACAACTCCCCAAATGGTGCTGTGGGCGCTATATCGCAAAATACGCTGCTGTGTTTGAGCCTCGGACTTATTTTGATGAGCGTTTTCAGCTCAAAACTAAAATATCTTAGCTTAGTGTTTCTTATTCCCGCGTTGATAGCGCAGAAGAACCTATCAACGCCGATAATGGTAATATCCGAGGATGCGCGACAAGTTGCAATTGTCAAAGAAGACGGAAACCTGGTGACTAACAGGGCACGGCCTAACGGTTTCATATTAGATCAATGGCAAGCAGCCTACAAAAGCCAAGACGTACTAAAGCCGGGTAGTGACGACGGATTCAAATGTCAAAAAAGTGAATTCTGTAGCTACTCGAACCTCATAAACAACATTAAAAATGATGTATTATATGTTGAAAATAGGGAATATTATCTCTCAAACATAGAAAATATTTGCGCAAACTACCAAATCATTGTTCTAGCATTTGCCCCTGCGCCAATGACCTGCAACCTTGCGCGGGATAGAGATAAAACACCTCTCATTGTCACAGCGCAGCAATTGGCGCTCCACGGAAGCGCGGAAATCAGACAAGATCCCAACGATGATAATGCATTTCGTGTACAATTTGCACTTGGAGATGCGTCACGACCTTGGCAATCACACCGCAAATATTCCAGATCAGCGCGCAATCTTGCACCAATCCAGCGAAACAATCAGTAATTGCGTATCAGCCCAACAAGTCGACCCTGAACCTGAACCCGATCTGGTCCAAAAATACGGGTCTCATAGGCAGGGTTTGCCGCCTCCAGAGCAATGGACGCACCTTTGCGGCGGAAACGTTTCAGCGTTGCTTCTTCATCATCGACAAGCGCAACAACAATGTCACCCATATTGGCAGTTTCCGTCCGGCGAATAATCACCGTATCACCATCCAAA
>JBCDFK010000437.1:0-2895 GCA_039178065.1 Pseudomonadota bacterium
GGGATGATGACCTTCGGAATATTCAGTTCTTTCGCTAACGCTGCCGCATGCATTGCTCCGCCGCCGCCAAACGCAATCATTGTGAAATCGCGAGGGTCATAGCCTCTGTTGATGGACACCAGCTTCAATGCGTTGATCATATTGTTGTTGGCTATGCGGACTACGCCGCGCGCAGTTTCTGAGGCGCTAAGACCAAGATCCGCGCCAACGCGTGTGAGCGCCGCTTCAACCGCAGCCATATCAGCTTCAATTTCACCGCCAATAAAGTAATTCGGATTGATGCGCTGAAGCATCAAATTGGCATCCGTTGTCGTTGGCTCGGTTCCACCTTTTCCATATGCGACTGGACCGGGCAGGGCACCCGCACTCTCTGGTCCAACGTGCAGTTTGCTATCTTCGTCTACCCAGGCAATCGAACCACCACCATTGCCGATCTCTACGATGTCAACGACTGGCGTCATAATCGGATAGCCAGCAGATGTTTTACTTTTTTCGATCATGTATTGGCTGGTGATTTCGACGCGTCCATTGTCGATCAGCGAGCATTTCGCGGTTGTGCCACCGATATCTATTGCGATGACATTTTCTTCACCGATTAGTTTCCCAAGAGCGGCGGCGCCGAGCACGCCGCTTGCTGGACCGGACTCCACCATAGTGATTGGTGTGGCCTTTGCGGCGTCCACAGTATCAATTCCGCCATTCGACTGCATGACGTAGAATGAACCGCCAAAGCCCTCCTCGTTCAGGCGGTTCTCCATTTTTTGGAGATATTCTTTGGCTGTCGGCTGTACGTATGCACAGAGTGCGGCGGTATTGGTGCGTTCATATTCGCGCCACTCTCGCGTGATCTGATGTGATGCGACAACCGAGACTTCCGGCCATCGCTGTTTAATGGCAGCCGATAACTCTGCTTCATGACTTGGGTTTGCGTAAGCATGTAGAAAACTGACAGCAATTGCTTCGACGCCATCGACCTTAAACCCGTCAATAATGTTATCGAGCTCAGCCAAATCGAGAGGTTTCAACACCTCGCCTTTGTAGTTCAATCGTTCTGGCAGCTCTTTGCGTAGATAACGAGGCACGAACGGCTCGGGTTTCTGGTATCGGAGATTGAAGAAGTCGGGGCGATTACCTCGCGCAATTTCTAAGATATCTCGGAAACCTTCTGTCGTAATGAGCGCAGTTTTTACACCTTTTCGTTCTGTAAGAGCATTGATCACGACGGTCGTGCCGTGGGCAAAAACCTCTACCCCCTCATAATCAATATTCGCCTTTTCGACTGCCGCCAGGACGCCCTGTTCGAAGTTAGGTGGTGTTGTATGCGCTTTTACCGCGTCCAATGATGTGATTTTTCCACTTGCCTCGTCAACTTCAAAGAAAACAAGATCTGTGAAGGTTCCACCAACGTCTGTTGCCAATCTGATCTTAGACACGAAATCGCCTTTCATAATTCGCCATTTTTGACCACTCGCCCGCAGATTTCGGACTTGAGCGATTGGTCGGTTAGAGGCGATTGCGAAGACAATTGCCCCTCTGATGGTTGTGATTTTACGGTTGGGTAGGCAAAGAGATACCTACTCTTTTGGGTTGTCTTCGAGGTAGAGCTCATTCACTCGACCATTCGGCGGCTTGAGTAGAACTTCGCTTAAACGCGCCCAGGCCAGCGAATAAAATGGCTGCACCGAGGATAGCCGCGCCGGTGCCTACAATAACCATCGAGTATTTCAGCATGGCGTCGTCGCCAAAAACTCCATCTGTGATTAGCGCAACGATTGTTGGCCCAAATCCTATCCCAATGAGATTTACCACGAAAAGGTAGAGCGCTGAGACTTGCCCGCGCATTTCGTTTGGAGTAATTTGTTGAATAGCAGAAACAGCAACACCCCAGGGCGCGCTGGTTGCAAAAACCAGCCAGGCGATGAACACAAATGATAATGTCGCCGTCGGCATGAGTGGGCTGAGAATGGCAGGGACAATGGCTAGCGCCACAAAGCCCGCTGCCGTCTTAAAGCTACCTCCGGCTGGCCCCTTTCGATCGATCCAATCAGAAATTATGCCGCCAAGGAAAATACCGAGCGGTCCAAAGATTAGGAGAATAATGCCATAGGTCACGCCTGCATCGGCGACAGGCATATCGAACGTGCGGCTAAAAAAGCTAGGCGTCCAAAGAACCAAACCGTTCACGAGAATACCAATTAAGCTAAAGCCCGCGAGATGACAGGTGAAGGTTACGCCATTCTTTTTGACAAATGCAAAGACATCCCGGATGGGCACGGCTTGACCGCGACTTTCTTCTGATGCGAGACCTTTGCGGGCTGGTTCACGTACGGTGAGATAAACAAGCAGCGCGACGAGAAGACCCGGCAAACCAACAGAGAAAAATGCGAGCTGCCAGGTGAAGACTTCACCGAGTAAAGGCACGTCCATAGTTGGTGTTGCCGTAACCGCTTGCACGACCATTCCGCCGACCACAAAGGCCATTCCGAAGCCCATATATGTGCCCATTACATATGTGCTTAGGGCGCGTGCCAGCAGGTGCTTTGGAAATCTGTCTGAAATGATAGAGTAAGCACTGGGATTTAGGGCAGCTTCTCCAACGCCAACACCCATCCGCATCAAAAACAGTTGCCAAAAGTTAGAAGCCAGACCGCACGCCGCGGTGAAAAGGCTCCAAACACTAATGCCCCCTACGATTATGTTACGACGATTTCGGTTATCAGCCATACGACCGAGTGGGAAACCAAGTGCCGCGTAGAACAAGGCAAATGCGAATCCGTGGAGTAAGCTAAGCTGCGTATCGCTAAGGCTTAGATCAGCCCTAATCGGATCGACGAGTAGAGATAGTATTGAACGGTCTACATAGGACAATAGGTAGTCCAGCATCAAAACTGCTAC
>JBCDFK010000438.1:0-2894 GCA_039178065.1 Pseudomonadota bacterium
CCGGCGCCGCATATCAGGGTTTGCGATATATGTGGGAAAATCCTGTTCATATTCATGCGGCTCAATCACATTGTTGATGCGGAGGCCATAGACATCATAGCCGGACCGCCGCTGAAAACTCCGCGCCGTTACCTCATTAGCCACTTTGGACATCGCATAGCTGTCTTCGGGAACCACCGGATGCTCCTCGTCAACCGGAATATAGTCGGGTTTGCGTTCACCGTCTGCGAAACAAATACCATATGTGGTTTCCGAAGATGCAAAAATGACCTTCTTGATACCGAGCTTAGTGGCCGCTTCCAGAATATTGTAAGTTCCTATCGTATTGACGCGATAGGTTTCGTTGTCGGCATTTATCAAGATACGCGGCACGGCTGCAAAGTGCACGATCGCATCAAATGACGGTACGCCTTTGCCAGGCACCAACTCATCGAAATTGGCATATGATGTCATCGCGTTGAACATCTGACCGCTATCGGTGATGTCTGCGATGAGATTGTCGACGCCGGGACAATCAAGCGGTTTCAGGTCGATATTGAGAATCTGGTGACCATGTTCAATGAGATAGGGAATGACGTGTTTGCCCGCTTTGCCAGCGCCGCCTGTGAACATAATACGCATCGCGTTTTCTCTCTGGTGGTTTCTGCTCGACATTATGCGTTGCTGCGCAAGACGCAAGCGCCTTACAAATTAGTTGATGGATTGGCAAAATTGTCTTCACCTTGACGCGCAAATTCATTACATATCAAGCAATCAGATTGCCCAGCGCCTATTTTGCGCAATATTGGAGAGCTTAGATGCCAACTTCTTCACGCAGCCCTAAGACCATCACTGTTTTTGGTGCATCCGGATTCCTGGGCCGCCATGTCACTCGCGCTCTTGCAAAGCGTGGCTATCGTGTTCGCGCTGCCGTCCGCCGCCCGGATTTGGCTGGTCATTTGCAACCCTTGGGCGATGTGGGCCAAATCGCGCCCATACAGGCAAATCTTCGACACCGTTGGTCGGTCGAGCGCGCGCTTGAAGGTTCTGACGCGGCCATCAACCTTGTTGGGATATTGTTTGAAACCGGCAAGCAGAGCTTCAATGCTGTTCAAGAGTTTGGCGCTAGAGCCGTGGCGCAAAGCTGCGCAGAGCGTGATATTCCGCTCGTCCATATTTCAGCTATCGGTGCTGACCCCGAAGCCGAGGCTGATTATGCCCGCACCAAGGGCCGTGCCGAGCAAGCAGTACTCGAGGCGCTTGGTGACAATGCAATCATCATGCGTCCTTCGATTATTTTTGGCCCGGAAGATAATTTCTTCAACCAATTTGCAACCATGGCAAGGTTCTCGCCTGCACTGCCTTTGATAGGTGGTGGCGCAACCAAGTTCCAACCGGTCTATGTGAACGATGTAGCCGAAGCAATTGCGAAAGCGGTTGATGGCGATCTAAAGGGTGGCACCATCTATGAACTCGGCGGCCCTGAAGTGATGAGCTTTAGGAAGTGTCTTGAAGAGATGCTCAAAGTTGTTCAACGCAAGCGTATTTTAGCAAATATTCCATGGGGCATTGCACGCATGCAAGGCGCCATTCTTGGTATGCTGCCTAATCCGCTCCTTACAACAGATCAGGTTAAAATGCTTGAGCATGACAATGTCGTTTCTGATGCGGCGCAGTCTGAAGGTCGAACACTGGAAGCAATCGGCGTTAGTAGTTCATCGGTGGAAGCAATATTGCCAACCTATCTCTGGCGGTTCCGAGAAACCGGTCAGTTTCGAAATCCAAATGCGGATAGCGCAGCTTCTTAGGTCGGTCTCGCTAATACTAGCCTAGGATCCAGAGCCCCAATAGACCCGCGGTTCCAACAACAATTCGCCACCAAGCGAATAGCGAAAACCCATGTTTGGAAACATAGTCCAGCAGATAGCGCACGACAAAAACGCCGGCGATGAACGCCGTGATGAAACCTGCCGAAATCACAGCGACATCGTCAGCTGATAGCAGATGGTAGTTTTTATATAGGTCGAGCGTAAATGCCCCCAACATGGTAGGCATCGCTAGAAAGAATGAAAACTCCGCTGCCGAGCGTTTATCAGTGCCCAGCAAGACCGCGCCCGCGATTGTCGCGCCCGATCGAGATGTACCCGGTATCATGGCGAGACACTGGCAAAGTCCAATCTTGAGGCACAGCGCCGGCGGAAATTCCATGACATCACTATAGCGCGGTTTGAGCGGCAAACGATCGATCCAAAGCAGGATCAAGCCACCGATAATCAGCGCAATACAAATGGTAAGCGGCGATTCAAAAAGGATTGTTTTGATGAAATCATAGGCCAGGCTGCCGATAACAACCGCTGGCAAAAAGGCGAGAAGTACACCAATAACAAATCGTTGGGTTTGTCTGTCAAACGGAAGCTTGGTGGTAATTTGCCATAGTTTGGCAGCGTAAACCGTCAGGATCGCCAGGATTGCGCCTAGTTGAATGAGCACTTCGAACGTCTTGCCGGTTGAGTTGAACCCCAAAAAGTGTCCAGCAAGCAAGATGTGGCCTGTCGAAGAAACGGGAATGAATTCCGTAAAACCCTCTAGCACACCCAACATCAGCGCTTGCACAATTGTCTGATCAGCCATCGACCATTTCACCCCTTTGGTATGGGCTCCTCATACCCTCTAAGTTGCAAATAGGCGATTAATTTTCTGCGGGCATTCACAAACAAGCTCTTACGCTGAAAATAAGGCAAAACTGAATTGAGTTCGGGTTCGCTTTTTGCCTCATGTTGGCGTATCGAACGCCCATGGCTAGTAAAACTCATTTTGATGTCATTGTTTTGGGTGGCGGCGCTGCAGGATTAATGTGCGCGATCGAGGCAGGTAAACGTGGCCGGTCTGTGCTTGTGGTCGATCATGCGAAAAAG
>JBCDFK010000439.1:0-2886 GCA_039178065.1 Pseudomonadota bacterium
AAAGCGGTTGTTGCGCTTAAGTGGACCGTCCGGGAGATGGAGCAGCGCTACAAGAACATGTCTAAGCTTGGTGTGCGGAACATTGATGGTTTCAATGCCCGCGTGAAGGAAGCCATGGCTAAGGGCGAGGAAATCACGCGTACGGTTCAAACAGGTTTTGATCGTGAAACGGGCGAAGCTATCTATGAAACCGAAGCGCTCAATCTGGAACCGATGCCATATATTGTCATCGTGATCGATGAGATGGCCGACCTTATGATGGTTGCCGGAAAAGATATTGAGGGCGCGGTGCAACGCCTAGCGCAAATGGCGCGTGCAGCGGGTATCCATGTTGTTATGGCAACCCAACGTCCATCTGTTGACGTTATTACCGGTACAATTAAGGCTAACTTCCCAACGCGTATTTCGTTCCAGGTGACATCGAAAATCGATAGCCGCACAATTCTGGGCGAAATGGGTGCTGAGCAGCTGCTGGGCATGGGTGATATGCTCTATATGGCCGGTGGCGGACGCATTCAACGTGTTCACGGCCCATTTGTTTCAGATGAAGAGGTGGAAGACATCGTCAAGCACCTCAAGCTTCAAGGTGTGCCTCAATATCTCGAAGCAGTGACTGAAGATGATGAAGAGGATGAGGGTGATTCGAGCGCCGGCGGGGGGTCTGCAGGCGATATGGGTTCTTCAGATGATCCCTATGATCAAGCAGTCGCTGTGGTGTTGCGTGATCGAAAAGCATCGACGAGTTACATTCAAAGGCGCCTGGGCATTGGATATAACAGAGCAGCTTCGCTCATAGAACGTATGGAAGAAGAAGGTGTTATTGGTCCGGCCAATCATGCGGGAAAACGCGACATATTGGTGCCTTCTGAGGAAGATCAACAAATGGGCGGTATGGTGTAGACAGTGTGATTGATTACACAGCAATTGCCCGATTGCGGCCATATAAGTGCCAAATATCAATCATACGCTTTCGTTATTGCCTATCTGTTTGGTGATCAGCTGGAAAAGAGATGAAAATGAAAACGAAAATTGAAAAAGCAACACGTCGCGCGTTCATCGCAATGAGCGCAAGTGCTCTGCTCTCAACGGCTGTACCATTTGGAGCGGCACATGCCACAGATGCGCCGCAACAGATTGCTGATCACTTTACCCGCGTGAAAACAATGATGGGTGAGTTCGTGCAATTTGGCCCTTCAGGCGAACAAACGGGTGGCAAGTTCTTTATTGAGCGGCCCGGACGCGTTTTGTTTTTGTATGAAGAGCCATCTAATATTCGTGTGGTGGCCGACGGACAGAGCGTTGTCGTCAATCATAAGAAGCTAGATACTTGGGATGTTTATCCGCTGGGTAAAACACCGCTCAAAGTGGTGCTTGGCGAAAAAATCGATCTGAGCGGCAATAAGGTTAAATCGGTCAGCGAAGCCGATGATCTAACTACGATTGTTATGCAAGACAAACAGGTGTTTGGTAATAGTGAAATCACCATGATGTTTGATCCAACGTCGTATGATTTGCGTCAATGGACAATTAGGGACGCTAAGGGCAAAGACACAACCGTCATGATTTTCAATGTAAAGGAAGGCGTTAAATTTGGCGCAAAAACCTTTGATATTGATTACCGAAGAATTCGAGAATCCAAAAAGCAATAAGCCATAACTAGGCCTTTTCTGTGTGCGGCGCTCTCATTATTGGGGGTGCCGCTTGTTTTTTGGAGCTTGCTTATGCACATCTTGAGCGTTCATTTGAAGGGATAGTAAATGTCGCGCTCTCAGTTTTCTGTTGCAACATGGAACATCAACTCTGTACGGCTTCGGCGCCCGTTGGTTGAAAGCTTTCTAACTGAGCATAAGCCCGATGTTTTGTGCCTTCAGGAGACAAAATGCCCTGATGGTGAATTTCCGACAGCCGCCTTTGTGAAGCTCGGTTATGAGCACATCGCTATTCACGGTCAAAAGGGATATCACGGCGTTGCAACGCTTTCGAAATTTCCCATTGGTGATGTCGTTAAGCGAAAATTCTGCGGAATTGATGATACACGCCACGTGGAATGTGTGGTTGATACGGGCGCAAAACGTATCCGAATTCATAATTTTTATGTACCTGCTGGTGGCGATGAACCAGATCGCAAAATCAATCAGAAGTTTGCTCACAAGCTGGATTTTCTCGAAGAGATGCGTGAAATCAAGGCGGACCCTGGTACGGCTGATGGCTCGATACTCGTAGGCGATCTTAATATTGCGCCCCTGGAAAGCGATGTGTGGTCTCACAAGCAGCTTTTGAAGGTTGTTAGCCACACGCCTATCGAAACAGAAACGCTGGAAGATTTGCGCAGCAAAGGAGCTTGGGCAGACCTCATTCGTACAATTATTGCCGAGCCCGAACCCGTGTTTACTTGGTGGAGTTATCGTTCAAAGGATTGGCAGGCATCCAATCGTGGCAGACGCCTTGATCATATTTGGGGATCGGAGAATTTAGTTGATGATTTGCAGGCGATTGAAGTTCTTACGCACGCGCGCAGCTGGGAGCGTCCGTCGGACCATGTGCCAGTAATTGCTCGGTTTGACTTTTAGGCCTGGCCTTAAAAAACATCACCATTAAATCTGTGATGAAGGCGCGCAATTTCGGCAACGAAATCTTTTAGCCTATTGGACAGTTCAGCGTGAATTTCAGCAGCGGTCTCCGGATATTCAGAGAGCATTCTTGAGAACAAGGCACGATTGATGCGAATTACTTCGCTGTCGGTATCTGCGATCGCGCCGGTCAAGCGCTGTGATTCGGTCAACAAGGCCATTTCACCCAAAATGTATCCCTGCTCAACGGTTTTTATTACCTGATCTTCACCATCAATAGACTTGAATAAATTGATTTGCCCAGAGGCGATGACAA
>JBCDFK010000440.1:0-2884 GCA_039178065.1 Pseudomonadota bacterium
GGCTCGAAAACCAAATGAACGTTTCCAAGTGTTGTCGCCATGGGTGTACCGGTACCGCAAATGAGACTGAACAGGCGTAGGCCAGAAAATCCCCGTGCATCGAAGCCTGTGAATTCTGCGGGTTGGTCGAAACCAGCCGAAGTGTTCGACGTAGGTACGGCGACCTCCTTGCCGAGAAGATTAACGGAGCCGAATGGTCCGGCTGCGAGGACCAAGATCGTGCCTGCCACAACTCGTGCAAATACTGCAGGCAATGTGGCGCCAGCGGCAGTTTTCAGGTTCTCGGCAGCGGCTAAGTCAGACAAATCGGGCAAGAAGCCGATGAAAAAATCACAGGAGCACTTATGCTCAGAAATCGCCGGAGAAGCTGGGATTTCACTGGCGTCTGGCTCTAGACACAGAGGTCGACTAGGGCAAGTTTGAATCGTTACCCCAAAACTTAAGTCGTCAACTGTGCCCTATCACGTCGTAGCGCGAACCAAATCCCGCTTGCGGATGTAGACCTGCAGCTCAGGCATGAGCCTAAAGCTCAGGATCAGCGGCAAAAGCGGTGCGGCCAGCCGCAGCCATAAAGGCACGGTCTCAGAGGTGAGCATGGCATAGGCGGTGCTGCCAAGTATGACTGCCAGAATAGCCATGCCCGGTCCCAGCAACCGTCGCAAGGATAAGCGCAGACGGTATTTCACCAAGAGGATGGAAACCACAAAGCCAAGCACCTCCCCCGCAATGACCACGAAGAGAATAAGATCAATCTGACCAAATTGCACCGCGACCCACCATGCCACCGGCAAAACGAGGACTAGCATGAGATTGGCAATCATTGGGTTGGTTGTCTGTCCGGCGGCAATGGCCGTTACCAAAGGACCCGTTTTCAACACTCTGATCGTCTGCAGTATCGCCAGCCAAATGATCAAACCGATCAGGGAGGCGTATTCGGTCCCAAGCGCCAGTGAGATGAAGGGCGGTATGAGGACAATCGACAGAAACAGTACCAGCGCAGAGCAGAAAAATACACACTGCGTTATCACCAGAAACATCGTCTGGAACGCCTCTGCTTGATCTTGCAGAGCGGAGATCTGCGGCAGAAAGAAATTCTGTAAAGATTTTGCCATCACAAGGGCTGGGGTTAAGGTCAGAGTGATCCCCATTGCCAGGGTGCCAAGATCCGCCATACCCAATGCGCGACCGACAATCAGTTTTTCACCGTTGAAAACAATGTAGAGCAGGAGGCTGTTGATGAGTAGCGGCCAGCCAAATTTCAGAGCTTCCACCATGAACGGCCCGTTCAGGCTCAATCGATAAGGGCGCTCGGCTACCAAATGCGAAACCAACAGCATCATGGCATATTGCACGCCAACGGCCGCCAGCATCGCGCGGTAATCCTCTAGCCAGAGCAAAGCAGGCCAAATCACAAAAAGGGATACGAGAACCGGCAGCAATTTAGTCAGTATAAAGGGGCCGAAGCGCATCTGCCGTTTGAGCCGATGCACATCAAAATGGACCAACCCTCTGCTGATTGGAATAAGCGCCAAAAGCTGATAGGCCCAAGTCACTTCGGGGATGCCCAAAAACTCGGCAATCCAACCTGCCGCAAAGAACAGCGCTGCACCTGCCATAAGACCGCGCAGCACATTGAACCCTTGGAGAGCGGCTTGATACCTTGGATCTCCGCCCTTCTTAGACTGCACGATCTGTTTATCCATGCCCAAGGCGGAAGCGTGTTCAACAAGCAGAATAACCATGGCAAACGTTGCTGCGATCCCATAGTCCTCAACGGAAATAAAGCTCGCAATCAACAGGTTGCGTAGAAAAGAAAGAAGCGACGTACCGGCATTTCCAGACAATAAAAAAAGGGCCGTACGAAACACGTGTACCTCAATCCTTTAGGCCGATGCCCGCAAACACGGCTCCAGCGCTATTATCCCTAAAGTGAAGTACCAACCAAGCGTTCACAACCGCGCATGCTACAATCGAGCAGTTAGACAGTGCAATTTCACCAGATTTTGAGTCTCACCGTTAGAGCGTTGCATATTTCTACGCGGACACCGCAGCCATCAGTGTGGTTGGGTTTGCCCGCCACCTGCATTGATGCTCGTAGAGCGCACAATGCTTGTGGGCGCGACTGAACTAATCAGACGCCGCCGATGCTGAGGGGATGGTTCAGGTTGCCCTAACCGGGTGGTTCACCCCAGTGCACATCCGCAGCGAGAAGGCTGATCGACTGCGCAAGGACCTGGAAGGTCATATCCAAAGCGTCCTGAAGATCTTCGGAATTCGCATGACCCGCATGCGCCATGGTCGCCAGGGCCAGGCTGTCCGCGATCAGCTGGCAGCGGCGAACGAGACCGATCCGGTTCTATGTGATATCGCCTCCGGCTTCATTGCTGCTCATGCCACGCTGTGCGCGGCCGCAGATGACCTGGACAAAGCCATGAAGCGAAAAACCAAAGCACATACCGTCGCGCGCCGTTTGATGACGATCCCCGGGGTCGGGCCGGTCAATGCGCTCAGTTCCATCGCACTGGTCGATGATCCGAGCCGGTTCAACCAGGCATCCGATGTCGGTGCCTTCCTCAGGCCCACGCCAAAACGCCCCCAATCCGGTGAAATCGACTGATCTGGGCGCGTGTCCAATTGCAGGGACCGCGCTATTCGCGGTCTGCTCTTCGAGGCGACACGCTAGCGCCCACCGACTCCGAAACGAGTTCCCATAGACCCGAGACCAGTCATGCACTAACAAGTTAACCAAAACACTGAGGCGAGGCCGGTAACAAATGCCATTGGCTCGAATTAATGATTCAATCTTTTTTTTTGCTCACATACCCAAAGCTGGTGGCAGTAGCGTGGAAAGACACTTGGCCAAACGCGGAAAACTATCTCTATA
>JBCDFK010000441.1:0-2882 GCA_039178065.1 Pseudomonadota bacterium
ACATCGATGTCACCTTCTTTCATTGATGCATAGGTGACCGGCACTGACAAAACTTTGACATCTGTTTCATAGCCCAATGCGTCAAGCACAACAGTTGTTGCAGCGGTTGTTGCGGTTATGTCGGTCCAGCCAACATCCGAAAATGTTACAGTTTCGCATTGCGCAGCCGCAACGCCAGAAGACAGAAGCAGCGCGAACGCTGAAGTGATAAACGTTTTTGACATATTGAACTCCCAAGAACAATTTTTGTTGACTGTTGAGTCAATCAAAAGCATTTTCGACGCTGTGGCAACACTTTCAGGAGAAAAAAGTGCCAAAGGTTGGAATGGAGCCCATGCGCAGGAGCGCTCTTGTCGAAGCTACGATTTCTGAAATCGGGCGCGCAGGTTCGCTGGATGTGACGGTTAGCCAAATTGCCAAGAAAGCAGGCGTTTCCAGCGGTCTGGCGCACCATTACTTTGGCAGCAAGGATCAAATTTTCCTGGCGGCCATGCGCCACATTCTTGTTGTCTTTGGTGCAGAAGTTCGTGGCGCTCTTCTGATGGCAGAAACGCCAAACGATCGGTTACAAGCAATTATACGTTCATGCTTTTCAGCTCAAAATTTCCGACCAGAGGTGGTCAGTGCATGGCTTAGTTTCTACGTTCTGGCACAACAATCTGATGACGCAAAACGCCTACTGCGCATCTACCATCTGCGCTTAAAGTCAAACCTTATGTATGCGCTCAAACAGTTGAAAGCCAATAATGATGAGGAAATCGCAGACACAATCGCAGCGTTGATTGATGGGGTGTATATTCGTCAGGCTTTGCAGCGTGATGAGGCAAATGCTCAGCGGGCGGTATCGCTTATTTCAACCTATGTGAAGGATGCGCTGGAAGGTCAAACCTGATGAAAGAAGACAATCCCAACATTTTGATCATCATGGTCGATCAGCTTAATGGAACTCTGTTTCCAGATGGTCCAGCCGACTGGTTACATACGCCAAACCTGAAAGCGTTGGCTGCAAAATCCACGCGTTTCAAAAACAGCTACACTGCATCAGCACTTTGCGCACCAGGTCGCGCGAGCTTCATGTCTGGCCAGCTGCCCTCACGCACAAAAGTTTATGATAATGCAGCCGAATTTGCCTCTTCAATACCAACTTATGCGCACCATTTGCGCCGTGCCGGTTACCAAACATGCCTGTCCGGCAAAATGCACTTTGTTGGCGCGGACCAATTGCATGGATTTGAAGAACGTCTGACTACAGATGTTTACCCACCAGATTTTGGCTGGACACCTGATTATCGAAAGCCGGGCGAGCGCATAGACTGGTGGTACCACAATATGGGGTCAGTCACCGGCGCGGGGATCGCTGAGATCACCAACCAAATGGAATATGATGATGAAGTTGCCTATCATGCGACGCGTAAACTTTATGATTTATCACGTGGGCATGACGAGCGCCCTTGGTGTTTAACCGTTAGTTTCACACACCCACACGACCCCTATGTTGCCCGGCAAAAATACTGGGATTTGTACGAAGACTGCGAACATTTGATGCCTAAGGTCGGGCATATGGCTTATGAGGATCACGATGCGCATTCCCAGCGAATTTTAGACGCCAACGATCGTGATAATTACAACATTACCGACGAACATATCCGTCGTGCGCGCCGAGCTTATTTTGCAAATATTTCGTATCTCGATGACAAGATCGGCGAATTACTTTCCGCGCTTAATGCGACACGCCAACAAGCAACAATTCTTTTTGTTTCAGACCATGGCGACATGCTGGGCGAACGCGGACTTTGGTTCAAAATGAGTTTTTATGATGGCTCTGCACGTGTGCCAATCATGATCTCTTCGCCAGACATGGAACCGGGCTTGGTAGAAGAGCCGGTCTCTAATATCGATATCTGCCCAACACTCTGCGATCTTGCTGGTGTTGATATGAGCGAAGTGATGCCGTGGACAGACGGTGAAAGCCTCGTGCCATTGGGGCAAGGCAAAAAGCGCGAAAGCCCGGTTGCGATGGAGTATGCCGCGGAAGGCAGTTATGCGCCGCTCGTTTCACTGCGTTCTGGCAAATGGAAGTTCAATCGCTGTGCTCTTGATCCAGACCAGCTTTTCGACATGGATGCAGATCCCAATGAACTGAATAATTTGGCAGATGACCCCGCTTTCAAAGGCGTTGTGACGGATTTTGATACCCAAATAAAGACGCGCTGGGACTTGGCACAATTCGATGCTGACATTCGTCACAGCCAGGCGGGACGCTGGGTGGTTTATGAAGCTTTGCGCAATGGAAACTATTTCCCTTGGGATTATCAGCCATTGCAAAAGGCGTCCGAACGCTACATGCGCAATCACATGGATTTGAATGTTCTGGAAGAGAACCAGCGCTTTCCGAGAGGCGAATAAATGACATATGCAACACAGCCGACAGCAAGCCATTTTATCAACGGCGAATATGTTGAGGACGCTGCTGGCGAAGCAATCGATGTAATCTATCCTGCAACAGGCGAAGTGATCGCAACAGTGCATTCAGCAACACCAGCAATCATTGAAAAGGCCATTGGTGCTGCACGCGCTGCGCAAAAAAAATGGTCCGCCATGACCGGCACTGAGCGTGGTCGCATATTGCGCAAAGCCGCAGATATAATGCGTGAACGCAATCGGGAATTATCTGTTCTAGAAACATATGACACCGGAAAGCCGCTGCAGGAAACGCTTGTTGCTGACGCTACTTCAGGCGCAGACTCGCTTGAATATTTTGGTGGACTGGCCGGCTCTTTGACGGGCGAGCATATTCAACTCGGCGAAAGCTGGGCATACACAATACGCGAAGCGTTGGGCGTTTGCGTTGGAATTGGCGCCTGGAACTACCCAACTCAAAT
>JBCDFK010000442.1:0-2875 GCA_039178065.1 Pseudomonadota bacterium
AAAATTGTACAGCCTTTTTCTGATCCCGGCGTATGGCTGGAAGTCGGCGGTTTTCGAACATATGAGCCAACAGGGAAATCACCATGCTCGTCCTGAAACACACCTTCCAGAACAATGTACACTTCTCCACCCGTATGAGTATGAGCAGAAAAATGACTGTTGGGCGCGTAACGAACGATAGTAGTTGCACGCGCCACTTCGCCACCAATGCGATCAAGCATGCGTCGATCAACGCCGGGCATAGGCGATGCGAGCCATTCCACTTGCGGCGCATGCACAATTTCTCTTTTTGAAAAATCTGAGCGTAAATCCATGTATCGATCTCCTTTGCCGCCATCAGCACACATTATTTCAAATGCGCCACCCGTTTCTTGCAAATAAAAAAGGCGGCATTGCTGCCGCCTTTTTCAAGTTCATTTGAATCAGTCGATCCGTTGCAACAGGGCATCCAAAGATGCCTTCGCATCGCCATAGAACATCCGCGTGTTTTCTTTGAAGAATAGCGGGTTCTCAATACCGGAATAACCAGTGCCCTGCCCGCGTTTTGAAACGAACACTTGCTTGGCTTTCCAGCATTCAAGAACCGGCATGCCAGCGATTGGAGAGTTCGGGTCATCCTGTGCTGCGGGGTTCACGATGTCATTTGAACCAATGACAATCGCGACATCGGTCTCTGGAAAGTCATCGTTGATCTCATCCATTTCAAGCACGATATCATATGGCACTTTTGCCTCCGCCAGCAGAACGTTCATGTGACCCGGCAATCGTCCTGCCACGGGGTGGATCGCAAAACGGACATTTTTGCCCTTCGCACGCAACCGCTTAGTGAGCTCAGATACAGATTGCTGTGCCTGCGCGACGGCCATGCCGTAACCTGGAATAATGACCACACTGTCGGCCTCATCAAGAGCAGCAGTAACGCCGTCTGCTTCAATGGCAATCTGCTCGCCTTCAACTTCCATTTGCGGACCAGAAGTTCCGCCAAAGCCGCCCAGAATAACCGAGATGAATTTTCGGTTCATGGCCTTACACATGATGTAAGATAAAATCGCACCAGAAGAACCAACAAGCGCACCAACAACGATCAGAAGATCATTGCCAAGCGTGAAACCAATAGCCGCTGCAGCCCAACCCGAATATGAGTTGAGCATCGAAACAACAACCGGCATATCAGCGCCGCCAATGCCCAAGATCAAATGCCAGCCAATGAAGCCTGCAATGATGGTGACCAGCACCATCGTCCAGATGCCAGCTCCGTTGAAATACATGATACCCAAAATGAGCGAGACAATGAGCGCCGCCAGATTGAGCATGTGCCCACCCGGCAATTGAACAGGCTTACCATCAACACGGCCGGCAAGTTTGCCAAAGGCGATAACCGAGCCGGTAAATGTCACTGCACCAATAAAAATACCAAGAAACACCTCAACCTTAAGGATTGCAATTTCGACAGCATCTTTAGCCGCGAGTTTTTTACCAAAACCGGTGAGCGCATCTTGGTTCCCGCCCGCTGCTACAAGCTCTTGTACAGTTGCTAATTCAATATCGGCGTTCAAGCCAATGAACACTGCGGCCAATCCAACAAATGAGTGAAGCGCTGCAACAAGCTGAGGCATCTCGGTCATTTGAACTCTGCCAGCAACATAATAGCCAGCAAATCCACCCGCCGCGATGGCAATCAGGATAAGAAAAATGTTGTAGACGCCGGGGCCAAATACGGTCGCGACCACGGCAATTGCCATGCCGACAATACCAAACCATACAGCGCGTTTAGCGCTTTCCTGGTTTGACAAGCCGCCAAGCGAAAGAATGAACAGAACAGAAGCTGCAATGTAGGCAGCCGAAGAAATACCGATGGAAAACATATGCCTGCCCCCTTACGATTTCTGGAACATGGCAAGCATCCGGCGCGTAACCAGAAAACCACCAACGATATTGATAGATGCGATCAGCACGGAGATAAAACTCAGTATGATCACGAGCCAACTACCCGATCCTATTTGCAGCAACGCACCAATAATCACGATACCGGAGATGGCATTCGTAACGGCCATCAGCGGCGTATGAAGTGCGTGAGAAACATTCCAAATAACTTGGAAGCCAACAAAGCATGCCAGTGCAAATACAATGAAATGCTGCATGAAGCTTGCCGGCGCATAGGCACCAATTAGCAGCATGACCGCCGCACCAACCGCTAGCAGTGTTACTTGCTGCTTGGTTGCTGCTTTAAAGTCTGCCAGCTCCTTGGCCTTGATTTCCTCAGGCGTCAGCTCCTTGGCCGCCTCCTTCTTTGGTGCAGCTGCAATAGCGGCAACCTTTGGAGGTGGTGGTGGATAAGTTATCTTACTCTTATGCGTAACAGTCGCACCGCGTATCACATCATCGTTCATATCATGCTTGATCTTGCCGTTTTTGTCCGGCGTCAGATCCGCCATCATGTGACGAATATTGTTGGAATACAGCGTTGATGATTGCGTTGCCATACGGCTTGGGAAATCCGTGTAGCCAACAATAGTTACGCCATTCTTGGTGACGATTTTCTCATCCATCACCGTCAATTTGCAGTTGCCACCACGTTCCGCTGCAAGATCAACGATCACGGAACCGGGCTTCATCATATCGACCATATCCTTGGTCCAAAGCTCAGGAGCCTCTCGATTTGGGATCAAGGCCGTACAAATGACAATGTCAATGTCTGGTGACATTTCGCGGAATTTCGCAAGCTGCTTTTCGCGGAACTCTGGCGATGATGGCGCAGCATAGCCGCCGGTCGCCGAACTGTCCTGGGTTGATTCTTCAAATTCCAGAAACACAAACTCAGCGCCCATGGATTCAATTTGTTCGGCGACCTCTGGACGCACATCAAAGGCGTAAG
>JBCDFK010000443.1:0-2865 GCA_039178065.1 Pseudomonadota bacterium
TCGAAGGCGGGCATTGGGGGATGGACGCTTTTGGAGTTCGCAAATGCGGTTCAGGCCGGTGTTTCCGACATCACCCAATTCGCCCACCGGTCGGTCAGCGACATCAAACCTGTCGGCGATCAGCCCGGCCTGGTGATCGCCAACCCGCCCTACGGGGCTCGTATCGGGGATGAAAAACGCCTACGCGCGCTTTACGGTAGCCTGGGCAAAACGCTGATGGCCCGTTTTCAGGGCTGGCGTGTCGGCATCGTCACCAGCAACCCCTCGCTCGCCCACTCCACGCGCCTGCCAGAGCTGTCAGCTGGACCGGTGGTTGATCATGGCGGAACCAAGGTGAAGCTATACCAAACCGGCCCCTTGCCCTGAACGCGCACCTTATCGGTAAACCAGAATCCCACTTGCGCATCCATCTCGCCGAGTATAGACCGCGCGCCACGGTCGGAGTGTAGCTCAGCCTGGTAGAGCACTGTCTTCGGGAGGCAGGGGTCGGAGGTTCGAATCCTCTCACTCCGACCATATTTATAAACATTTACAATAACTTGTGTGATTGCTTTCTACCGATTGAATTGGTGCATCAGTTCTGGGCAGCACCCGGGCAGCACGCTTATCTTTGAGTAACATATTCGACCAACGTATATTGATAACCATCCTCCGACCGAAAGACTTAGTTTTTGGTTGGTCCGTGTAAGTAACAAATTTATTGTGGCGGTTTGTGCTTGGCGACCCCATTCCTTTTTCCGAACTACTGAGTCAGCAGCGGCTTCTTCACCAGTCAACAAATTAGCCTTGGCCATCGCTTTTGCGGCGTCTCAGCATCGCAGCGGTTTTCAAAGGAGTTTGGCTCCTTATTGTGAACAATCACCAAGTTTGTGAATCTCGATTGTCGCCTCTTTCAGCTTGCCATCCTCGTTAGTCATTTCTTGAACGTCCAAGACGTAGCGGTTGCCTGCCGCAACAAACGTTTCTTCAGACGATTTGGCCAGATTGTTGAACTCTATCGCCGGTCCTCCCCCATCGGACCTGTCCGTGACTATTGCGTCAAACCGATGCGCTTGACGTGTGATGGCAAGCAACTTGATTCTCAATAGTCCATCATCGAAATCCTCGATCTCCCCATGCCCAAGGACTGTGGGAGATAGTACTTGTTGCCCACGATCACACGGCTGGCCCGAAGGGGAAAAAAACAACGGGATCATAGCCGCAATTATCACCCCGGCTGCGCCAATCAAAGCATGTTTGGTTTGCATCAATCCACTGCTCCTTTTTATGGACTCTTTGCCATTGCCAGAATCTCATCCGCCGGCAGAAACGTCGCACGACCGACAAGCAAAGCCTCGGCGTCCAATATCTGATCCCAGAGCGCGTGCTGCGGGCCGACTGGTTCAGCGATGGCGCGCCACTGCTTGATCTTCTGACGCAGCTTGGCCTTCTGATCTTCGGTCACTGCCCGCTCCTATTTGTCATCTACAATTTGCAACGTGCCAATATTGGAATTCGATTTCGAACTTTCATTAGTGCTCATTCGATAGAGAAGTAACAGCCCTCAGGGGAGGTCCAGACCACTCTCTTAGCCATCTCGCCCAGGTAGAAGACTATCAGATGCCTTTTCGAAGCGCCGACTCCTACTTCAAAAAAATCGCATCTGGCTGGGCTAATAGTTGCCTTTTCGGTTTCTTCGGGAGGCCCAAGAATCTCTAGAACTTCAGCTCTTGTCATACCGGCAGATACAGGCTTTTTAGGTGTCGATATAGGCGAGTATGACGGTGCGATAATTGTACTAGGTTCGGCTTGAGCGCGAGAAGTGTCGCGGTGGCATCCTGCCATTGCAATCGCCACAGGCAGAAGTATCAGCACATTTGTTGCCCTTGCATCAGCCAACTCGCAGCTCCTATTCGCCGTCTACAAATCAACCAAGTCGTTCAGGCAGCCAACCCAGCCAGACACAAACTGAAATCGATGACGCCAGAAACCCAGTTAGAACCGTAATGACGACGAAAACGCGCCAAGAGATCAAGAGCACTCGAGGAAAAACACCAAGTAGTTTGCGACTAGGAGGTTTCTTTTTCAGTATTCTGTCTTTGTCTGTCACGCCGGGAACTTTTGGCGGCCCTGCATCGTAGCAGCCGTCGGAATCGTCGAAATCGAAGAAGCCATCAACCGCTCTAGAAGCTCGTGAAGATAGACGCTTCTGAAGCAGGTAAAGATTGAGAAGTAACAGAATAGATGCCGCAAAAACCATCAAGGACAACGGAGGCGGCATTTCAGCGAACAAATTGTATAAATCGAATACCAACTTCAAATACTCTTATTTGTTGAGTCTCAAATGCTCATCCCAAATGAGCACGTAGATTCGTTCACGCCTACCTTCAAGTTGTTGAGAGATTGGCACTATGTGACCTGCCAAGTAGGCTTGAGACAACAGTGCGACAAACGCTTCGTCATTCAAACCCAGTTTTTGCGCTTGCGGAGACGCCCTGAGTTCATCGATCGTCAATGGCTCCCAGGAATTGTCTCGGAAAGCTCCAATCAGAGATAGCGACTGTTGCTTCAATTCCTGTTCTTCAAAGAAACCGCCCATGCTTTTCATGACAGGTATCAAAGCATCTACGCTGCTTTGTGCCTTGGACGACTGATAGACCGCAAAGCCTGCCACAAACATAGCCGCAACACCCGATGCTAGGCCGCCAAAGCTGTCTGCTTTTTGCCAAAAACTCAACTATTTCTCCTATTTGTCATCTGCGGCTTTGTGCCGTTAGATTAAGAAGTTCAAAGCCGCCTGTGACGACACAGCCAAAAACGCGAAAAATGCAGCACGTTTACTCCGACCACTGATCACTTCCTCTCGGTTCGTCACTTGCTTTGGAA
>JBCDFK010000444.1:0-2864 GCA_039178065.1 Pseudomonadota bacterium
AAAAAACACAATAAAAAAGAAAAAATTGACGGAAAAACAATAGTATAGAAGCGCATCGATGAATGTTTGATGCGTCGGTATGCATACCAACGTGTCAATTCATACCACTGCAATGTTCTACCTTTGTTCTTTATTCGGCTATCTCGGATACCCTACCTAACAAATAACTACTCAGCAGAGAAGCAAATTCGTCAATGATGCGACCGTCTGAAGAAATTGATGCCATAGCGTTCTTCGTCGGGCCAATTGGGTGTTTTTGGACTAAAGCATCGTCTAAGAAAACGTTATGCCCCTTCATCTTGAACCTGAGTGTTTGTGTGGAGTTGCCAATCTTGTAAGCGTATGTCGCTTTCCCAAGTTGACCTGGGACATCCTTTATCACGTCTATCAATTGGGCTAACGTGTTTGGGAATTTCATTTGCTTCGAGGGGTGCAGAACGACTGTTTCCTCAGCACGAAAATCTGCCGCTGCCTGTCCCAGATGACTTTGTGGCTTTAGCCTCACTAGAGAAAGCTGAACTCCAGCAGACTTCAGCAAATCTGCCTCGATGAAATCTTTTGGTATACCAAGAAACTCAAAAAGAGGCCTGAATGGAAACTTCTTGTTCGGATTGCCAGTTGTCTTACTTTGCGTCATCAAGTGCTGCTCATTTGTATACAATATGTTGAACGCAGCACGCATTACTTGTTGGCAAATGTTGCGGCCTAAGCCACTGGCATCTTCCACTGCGGCCAGATATCTGTAACCGTCGTCAACTTTTTTTCCATCCAAATGAACGACCACGTGGGCCCCGGAGGCCGCACCTTGCTCATTTGTTTTTTCAATTATCGTGTGATTATAGGCTCCTGATTTTGACTTCTCTGAGAAAGCTGGATCACTTTCAGTTTTATCATGCCGGCAAACGTAAAGTGTTGCCAATCTCTTGTGCTGATCGACCTTAACATCGGATATGTAATAGATGACACCTCCGCCTTCTCTTGACATTTCGTAGGAGTAGGTGCCCTGTTTGTCTTGTAGCAGAGCGAGTAATTCTTCTAGTTTCCACGGCAGTATATGTTTCTTGTTTGTCGTCACAACTAAATCGCACAACGTTATTTTTCTTACATACTTATCCACTGCATTTCCTTTAAAGCCGACAAGACAAATCTGAGCCGAATTTAAACTAGATTTGGTATTCTTTAGGTCGGTCTATTGCATATATTGATTAAACTTAAGCGTGTATCGATCTATCCACAATAAAAAAGTGGCCGGATTGTGCACATCCGGCCACTTGCTGCTCCCAAGGGAGCGTCGTTGGTCTAGCGCGCCGCCAGGCGAATTTCGAGCCATTCCAGCACTTCGCTTTCAACCCATCCTACCCGGTTCGGGCCAAGTCGTAGCCGCTTTGGGAATTTCCCAGCCTTTTCCAGGCGTGCAATGTGTTGAGGCGAGTACAGAACAAGCTCCTTCAGCTGACGTTTCGATAGTATCCGCATCACGAACTCTCCATGATTGAAGAGCATCGCGATGCCCTAGGGTTACGAAAGCCTAGGCCAGAAGAGCATACGCCAAGTCGGGATATTCACCAAATCGCACATACGTTTGTTCCGTTGAGCGTCTTTTACTTTCAATTGGCGCTGCATGATGCGGCTTGTCTTCATGATTAATGCTGCAACAATTCGTGATCTGGTGAACATACCAAAACATCGCTGAAATTACCGGTAAGTGGCTGAAAATACGCACCTTATACAAAGGCTTCCAACTGTGTCAGGCTTCTCTCATTCACCAAAAGGAGAATGAAAATGGCTAAGAAGAAAATAAACGGAAAGGCCCAGACCCGCCGGATTTTAACCCGCTTTGGGAGAGATTTCTTGGTTCCGTTGGGCAAGGAGGCTAGCACAATACCATCCTATGCGATGCGCGAGCTGACCGGTCAACCACACGACCAAAAGCGCAAATGCACATTGAAGAAGGGGTGGTTCGAATGAGACGTCCCACCCAACCTCCATAGCGAGCCCACCATCCGAAATGAATGGAGTACCAGTCACGTCAGTGACTGGTATTTTTTATGCATTCGACGTTTTGTCTGCTTCCGTGCAACGTGCATCAAGCCAATCGGCATAGGCCTGCATCATCTCGGTTCGGCCTTTGAGGTATTTGGCTTTGTTGTAGCTGGCGCGCACTTTGTTGGAAGAGACGTGCGCTAGCTGCGCTTCGATCCAATCAGCGGGCCAATCCTGTTCATTCAAATTTGTACTGGCTGTGGTGCGGAACCCATGGTGCAAATGCGTGTTGCGATCGTAGCCGCAGCGTCGCAGCGCATGGTTCAAAGTGACATCAGACAACATGCGCATCGGATCGCGTGGCGATGGAAACACCAGCTCTGATCCAAAATCGTATTGCTGCACTTCTTTAAGGATCGTCTGCACTTGCGATGGCAACGGCACGAGATGGTCGCGTTTCATTTTCATGCGCTCACCTGGAATACTCCACAATTCCCTATCCCAATCAATCTCATCCCAACGCATCCCGCGTAGCTCAGAGTTACGCGGGAAGAGGTATGCCGAGAGCAAGAGTGCTGCGCCGACGATCACATTATCTTCGCGATATTGGTTGATGGCGCTCATCAACTTGCCCACTTGCTTGGGGTCAGTGATGCCAGGGAACTCACCCCTTTGCCGCTTTATCATCGCACCGATCGTCATGGATGATGGATCGTGTTCGATCAGACCACGAGCTCCGGCGTACCGGAAAATCTGTGAGAAGCGCGTGCGGATTTCGTGCGCGTTTTCGATGTGACCACGTTCAGCGATTGGGTTCACGACCGCCAAGATGTCTTGCGCGGAGATGTCAGTCACTTGCCGGTTGCCGTATGCTTCAATGG
>JBCDFK010000445.1:0-2862 GCA_039178065.1 Pseudomonadota bacterium
ATTGCTGTTTTGATCACTCTGCAGGCGATTTCGCCACGATTGGCGATGAGAATTTTCTTGAACATATCGGGCCCCTAAAGTGGAATATTGTCGTGTTTTTTATTGGGCACCTGGGCCTTTTTGGTCTTCAAAACTTCGAAAGCTCGAATGACACGGCGTCGGGTCGAATGCGGCATGATAACTTCATCAAGGAATCCACGTTGCGCAGCGACAAAGGGGTTTGCGAACCTGTCCTCGTAGTCTTTGGTGCGTTTGGCAATTTTTTCTGGGTCATCGAGCTCAGAGCGATAAAGGATTTCGGTAGCTCCTTTTGCGCCCATCACAGCTATTTCTGCTGATGGCCATGCATAATTTACATCTGCCCGAATATGTTTTGATGCCATGACATCATATGCGCCGCCATAAGCTTTTCGTGTAATAACAGTGACCATCGGTACGGTTGATTGCGCATAAGCAAATAGAAGTTTTGCGCCGTGTTTGATGATGCCGCCATATTCTTGCGCTGTGCCGGGCAAAAATCCTGGAACATCAACCAGCGTTAGAATTGGAATGTTGAATGCATTGCAAAAACGCACAAAGCGTCCCGCCTTCTTTGAACTATCAATATCAAGGCAACCAGCAAGAACCATGGGTTGGTTGGCGATGACACCCACTGTTGAGCCATTTAAGCGGATATAACCGCAGAGAATATTGCCGGCATGATCTGCCTGAATTTCAAAGAAGTCTCCTTCGTCAGCAATTTTATGCACGACTTCACGCATGTCGTAGGGCTGATTGGGATTTTCAGGTATAAGCGTATCCAAACTGTCTTCTACCCGTGTAATAGGATCATCGGTCTCCTGAATAGGCAGAGGCTTATCGAAGGACAGTGGTAGGAAATCAAACATCCGGCGTACTTCAAGCAAAGCTTCGATGTCGTTTTCAAAGGCAGCATCAGCAACGGATGATTTCTTGCTGTGTGTTGAGGCGCCGCCCAGTTCTTCAGCGGTCACCACTTCGTTCGTTACGGTTTTGACAACATCGGGGCCGGTGACAAACATATAGCTGGAGTCTTTGACCATAAATATGAAGTCAGTCATGGCAGGTGAATACACCGCGCCACCAGCACATGGCCCCATGATGACCGATATTTGTGGAACAACGCCAGATGCCTGCGCATTGCGCCAGAATACTTCGGCATAGCCGCCCAATGATGCAACGCCCTCTTGGATGCGTGCACCGCCAGAATCGTTGAGGCCTATGATCGGAATTCCATTTTGCACTGCCAGATCCATGACTTTGCAAATTTTTTCTGCATGTGTCTCTGACAGCGATCCACCAAAAACCGTAAAATCCTGGCTAAACACATAGCAAGGACGCGCGTTGATGGTGCCCCAGCCGGTGATTACACCATCACCAGCGATTTGTTGCTCGTCCATGCCAAAATCTGTGCAGCGGTGGGTCTTGAAAGTGTCGTATTCCTCGAAAGAATCCGTATCAAACAACACGTCAATGCGTTCTCTTGCGGTCAATTTGCCTTTTGAATGTTGGACATCGATACGTCGTTGGCCGCCGCCGAGGCGTGCCTCCATGCGTCGTTGCTCAAGTTCCTGAATGACGTCGTCCATCGAGCCCATCCTTTGCGTTGTTAGTTCAGTCCGGTCACCGAGAACGCCTCAATTGCGGAATCATAGGAATCGATTGTCCAACATTGAGCGGGTTGTGACTAGGACTGAATTAGCATAATTGTGAAATTTATAATGTTGCAAATATAAATATGTGAATTTGTAAAATGCGTGAGAGAAAATTATTTATCGGTCAAAAGATCAGACAGCTCAGGGAAGCGCATAGTCTCACTCAAGCTGAGTTTGCGCAAAAAATCTCGATCTCTACCAGCTATCTGAATCAAATGGAAAACAACCAGCGGCATGTGACCGCCTCGGTGCTATTAAGCTTGGCCGAAGTATTCAAGATTGACATTGTGGCGCTCTCTGACAATGACAGCGACCGTCTTTTGGCGGACTTGCTGGAAGCGATGGCGGACCCGTTCTTCAAGGACCAAATGCCATCGACCCGAGATCTCAAGCAATTCACTCAAATCACCCCAACTATTGCAAGATCTTTTTTGAACCTCCATCAAGCCCTGCGGCGAGCCGGTGAGCGTATGGCGGAGATGGATGGAACATTGGAACGGTCCGGCGCTTTAAATGATCCGACTCCTTTTGAAGAGGTTCGCGATTTTTTCCACTACAACAACAATTACATCGATGTGCTAGACCGTGCAGCGGAGGCTTTGGCGACAAGACTTTCGCAAAATCCCGATGATCTACATCAATCGCTGATCGCCTATCTTAAAGATAGTTGGAACATCAAGGTTGTCGTGACCGACGACTTGAAAGGTGCGGATGCAATGAGGCGTTTCTCGGCCGCCTCGGGAGTATTATCGGTCAGTAATCTACAGCCCCGTTCATCGCAATCATTCCAATTGGCACACCAAATCGCGCAAATTGAGCATGGGGCTGATATTGCAAAAATAGCCGCCGCAGCGAATTTTAAGTCGCATGATGCGGAAGAAATCTGCAAAATCGGATTGGCTAACTATTTTGCCGGCGCCTCCATATTACCCTACAACGATTTTCTGAATTTTACCCGACATGCACGCTATGATTTGCAGATTATTGCACATCACTTTGGTGCTAGTCTTGAGCAGGTGGCACATCGCCTAAGCACCATGCAACGGGCAGGGGAGAAAGGAATTCCGTTCTTCTTTGCGCGCGTCGATCAAGCAGGAAACATCACCAAACGACATAGTGCTACCAAGTTGCAATTTGCGCGGTTTGGGTCTGCTTGTCCGCTTTGGAATGTGCACGCGGCATTCGCTTC
>JBCDFK010000446.1:0-2857 GCA_039178065.1 Pseudomonadota bacterium
ACACGTGCAAATGCGGCATCGGTTATGGTGACTTGTTTTGATGGTTCATGCGCAGTCATGATTTGCTCCTAATATGCCTATAGGTATGGACGCGGAGCCGACACGTCAATATGTCATGATTCAAGTTCATGTGTGGCGCATGAATTTGGGGAACTGTTTGACGTGAAGACCTTTGAAAATATCGGCTTTGGTGGTCGCGATCGCGCGCCGTTTGCAACACATGCTAGCGACAGTAAGGGCCGCTTGGTGCAGGAGCCAGACAGCCCAACACGCACGCCGTTTCAACGAGATAGAGACAGGATTGTGCATTGCACCGCCTTTAGACGACTGAATCATAAAACACAGGTTTTCTTCAGCCATGAAGATGACCATTATCGCACCCGGTTAACGCATACCATTGAAGTAGCCCAGATTGCGCGCGCTTTAGCTCGGGCATTTAAGCTCGATGAAGATTTGGCTGAGGCCATCGCGCTAGTGCACGATTTTGGTCATACGCCTTTTGGCCATACGGGCGAAGAGGTGCTGGCGCAATTAATGCAACCCTATGGCGGATTTGAACACAATGCGCATGCGCTGCGTGTGGTGACCAAACTCGAGCAACGCTATGCGGATTTTGATGGTTTGAACCTGACTTGGGAAACCCTCGAAGGGCTCGTGAAGCACAATGGTCCTTTGGTGCATGGCGGAAAGCCATTGCCCTATGCAATCGCAGACTACTGCACGGTTCACGATCTTGAACTTTCCAACCATGCGGGTTTGGAGGCCCAAGTTGCCGCAATTGCAGATGATATTGCCTATAACACCCACGACATTGATGACGGTTTGCGGGCAGGTTTGCTCAATTTCGACATGTTGAAACAGGTGGATATAATAGCCGCGCCGCTTGCGCTGGTTGATGATCGCTACCCAGATATTGATGAAACGCGGCGCGGGCATGAGACAACGCGGCGGGTCATGACCGCCATGGTGGAAGATGCGATCTTAACCACCATGAACAATTTGGATGAAGTGAAGCCGCAAAACGTGAACGATGTTTATCACGCAGGCAGAACACTCGTAGAGTTTTCACCGGAAATGACAAAATTGGAGAAACAGCTGAAGAGCTTTTTGTTTGCCAACATGTATCGTCATGAGAATGTCGTTCGATTAAGGGCTCAAGCCGAGCAGGTCGTTAGCGACCTGTTTCAAAGCTATATCGCCGATCCATCCCTTATGGGATCAGAATGGTCCGCCGATATTTCCAAACTTGATGACATTGCGTTAGCGCAGCGTGTTTCAGACTTTCTAGCAGGTATGACGGATAATTTTGCGCTTGCACAACATCGACGACTGTTTGACCGCACACCGGATTTGCGATAGCAGCGCGGCAACAATATTTGCGCGAAGCGCAACCGCTCAATCAGGACGATTACTATGAATATCTTTTCCGCGTTTCGCGACCGGGTTGTGGAAGCTGTCGAAGGTCTGGGCTTGGAAACGCGAGACGGCTCGCCACTGCAAACAGCGAAAGTGAATGTTGAACCACCGCGCGATGCATCGCACGGCGATTTAGCCACCAACGCTGCTATGGTAATTGCTAAGCAGGTTGGAAAAAATCCGCGTGAATTGGCTGAGAAGATCGTCGACGCGCTGGAAAACCATCCTGATATTGTCGAATCCAGCATTGCGGGTCCGGGATTTGTAAATCTGAGGATCTCTAATGAGTTTTGGCTCAGCCAGTTAAAATTAATGGCAGATACCAACTCTGGATATGGCCGTTCCAAAGTTGGCGCTAACAAAAAAGTCAATGTTGAATATGTTTCAGCAAATCCAACAGGCCCCATGCATGTGGGCCACTGCCGCGGCGCGGTTGTGGGCGATACGCTAGCCAATTTGATGGCATTTGCCGGCTATGATGTCACCAAAGAATACTACATCAACGATGCTGGCGTTCAGATTGATGTTTTGGCTCGGTCGGTCATGCTTCGTTACAAAGAAGCACTGGGCCAGCCAATCGGTGCGATGCCAGAAGGGCTTTATCCGGGCGACTATCTCGTTCCCGTTGGAGAGGCATTGGCCAGCAAGCACCAGGATGCACTTCTGCAAATGGACGAAGCTGATGCATTGGCGGTGATCAAAGATGCTTCTATTGATGCGATGATGTCGCTCATTCGAGACGATCTGGCAGCGCTCAATGTGCATCACGACGTTTTCTTTTCTGAGCGTACGTTGCATGAAGGCAATGGCGCTAAAATTCAATCTGCGCTCAATGATTTGACGCTTAAGGGGCATGTGTACAAAGGGAAATTGCCGCCTCCGAAAGGGCAATTGCCTGAGGACTGGGAGGATCGCGACCAGACTCTGTTTAGATCGACAGAGATTGGCGATGATATAGACCGTCCTTTGATTAAATCTGACGGTAGCTACACTTACTTTGCGGCCGATACAGCGTATTTCGTTGATAAGTTCGAGCGCGGGTTCGAAGAAATGATCTTCGTGCTCGGTGCGGACCATGGCGGTTACGTAAAGCGCATGGAAGCGCTCGCTAAAGCTGTGTCCGACGGCGAAGTACATTTGACGGTGTTGCTATGTCAGCTAGTAAAACTGCTGCGCAATGGCGAGCCGGTTAAGATGTCGAAGCGGGCAGGGCAGTTTGTAACGCTGCGCGATGTTGTCGACGAAGTAGGTCGTGACCCAGTACGGTTTATGATGATTTATCGTAAAAGCTCCGAGCCGTTGGATTTTGACTTTGCGAAGGTGACCGAGCAATCAAAAGATAATCCTGTGTTCTACGTCCAATACGCATCAGCGCGTTGTCATTCGGTTTTCCGCCAGGCAGAGGAACAAATTCCCGGCATCAAACCAGATCTGGAAAAGC
>JBCDFK010000447.1:0-2855 GCA_039178065.1 Pseudomonadota bacterium
CAGGTCGTGGATACGTTTTACGTCAAGGACATGTTTGGTCTCAAACTGATCTCGACGGCCAAGCAGGAGGCGCTTGAACCTGAAATCGCATCTGCTAGATCAGACCGCGGGCTAACTATGCCTACCCAGAATGTACCATCGGCATTGCGGTTTATATTGTCAGGAAAACCGGGAAGGTTTTCAACGATGGTCTCGGGTTCCACACTACCATCAACTGCGACTTTCTTGATGGAATAGGTGCCCGTCTCAACGACGAGATAGTGATTGCCGCTGCTTGTCATCGCCAGGCCATTTGCAAAGCTTAGCCCCTCTAAAACGACAGTCGTGTCGCCAACCGACGGATTATATTTCAACACACGACCGCTGGAGCTGTGTTCCATCAAATCCAAAACTGAAGCGGGAAGTGTTCCACCAAATTGCTTGGCGCCAAACCTTGTCGATGCATCTGTGAAATACACGGTACCGTCTGGTGCGATGTCGACATCATCTGCATATTGGATTGGGCTACCCGATTTGGTTTCATTTGCTAATAATGAAACATCACCATCGGCAGAAATCTTCAGCAACCCTAGAAATGCATCCGCGACATAGAGCGTACCGCTGCCATCAAACTCCACGCCAAGTGGACGACCGCCTGTCTCGGCAAACTTGGCTATTTTGCTCGCGTCAGGATCATATCGAATGATGGCGCCCTCATGGGTTGCGATGAAAACCGCACCATCGGGTCCGATGGCGGCATCTTCCGGCCCAGTGAATTGCCCAAGTTCAACGCGGCGGACATTGGTCAACCCATCATTTGGTGCAAATGATCCGACATATCCGGCATTGGCTGGAGCATGCCACGAGATGGGATCAATCGGCACCGGCCAGAAAAGTAGATAAGCTGCTCCGACTGCGACCAAGCCCGCAACTGACTTTTTCAACATCGCAAACTCTCGATCATGGGCGCCATGCATTCAATTTGAGCAAACGAAAGCGGCGTCATTTCAGCGGAGTCGCCACTTCAAATACTTTGTCCATCATCTCCTGTGTTCCGCGCGAGAACTCCAGTGGACACGGGTAATCTGCCCCGTCTCGCACCGATCGGCCAAATGCTTCCACTTGCAACTTGTAATGATCATCGCCAGGAAATCTTGTGACTTGAACCTCAAGTCCATCGCGGTGCAATTCGACACGCGCTTCTCCAAATACTCTTGCATTAAACGGCGCAGTAAGACGGATCACGCCTGCATCGCCATGAAAAACCATTTCCTGATAGGGGTGCATCCGAATACTGACATAGGCGGAATATGAAAAATCGGGAAACTGCGCTTGAACTTCTGCCAAAGCGTCGACCCCGTTTTCCCAGCGGATCTGGGCTGATATCTCATTAGGTTCTTGGCCGGTTGCATAGCGTGCTGAGCCGAAGACATAGACACCAATATCGCGAAGGCCGCCGCCACCTGTTTCAGCCTTATTTCGAATATTGTCCACTTCTGTCCGATTATCGAAAGAGAATTTTCCGCTGACATGACCGAGATTGCCAATCGCGCCTTCTTCAATCAAGCGCCGCACAAACTGCCATTGAGGGTGATGAACGATCATGTAGGCTTCGGCGGCGAGTAAGCCTGTTTCATCACGCTTGGCGATCAATTGATCAAATTCAGATGCTTGCATGGTGATTGGCTTTTCACACAACACATGCTTACCCGCCTCAAGGGCTTTCAAGCTCCATTCGACGTGCATGTGGTTGGGCAACGGTACATATATGACATCGATAGTTGGGTCGGCCAATAGTGCCTCGTAGTCCTCATAGACCTTTAAATCTGGACAAAAAGCTTGAAATGGCTCAGCCTTCTCAGCGCTTGAAGTTGCGAGGGCTGCGAGTTGCGCCCCCTCTGCGCTATGAATGGCTGGCCCCATGAATTGACGAGCAAATTTGGCGGCACCCAAAATGCCCCATCTGACTGGCTTCTGCATGATAATCCTCCGGGTTGTGGCGCTAATTTAAACAGATTAGCTGAACCAACAAGGACGATCTCGCAATGGATTGGCTTGACCCAGATCCATCTCGATGTCAGTCCGAATGCTCGCACCATCCATGACAACAATTTTGTCCTCTCGAAACGGGTGGAATGCAGACATCAGTCCAATTTCGAATCAATCGATGGTGCCAATTCAGGGCGCAATCGCAGCCATCGCCTCTTATCTATCTGATTTAATAACGAAACTTTTTCGGTTCACAGTTAAATAATGTTGTTTGACACGCGTGTCAGAAAGTTTGATGCTCGGAGTCTGTATTGGACGGGAGGACAAGTTTATGACAGCTGTGGATCCATCAGAAGAGTCTACCAATAGCATGGAGTACTCAACTGATTTTGAAATGGGACAGGATACTATCCGACCCATGGGATTGGATATACACAATCCGGTATTTTTAATTTCGAGTGTTTTGATAATTGGTTTTGTTATGCTAGCGCTTGCGAACCAAGATGCCTCGGCTGAATTCTTTGGCTGGTTGCGGCCTTGGTTGACCAGCACCTTTGATTGGTTCTTGGTTCTATCAGTGAATGCGATCACGCTATTCTGCCTGGCTTTGATTGTTCTGCCGGTCGGATCGGTTCGGATTGGTGGTAAAGACGCCAAACCGGACTATTCATATGCAGGTTGGATCGCAATGATGTTTGCCGCAGGTATCGGCATTGGCCTACTATTCTTCGGCGTTTTAGAGCCGGTTTATTACAATTTCTCTGAAGGCGGCGGAGCGCGGCCACTGGGAATAGACATCAATGAACCTGGCAATGAGTATATCGGCGTCGTAGGCACAATTCACCATTGGGGGCTAGAAGGCTGGGCAGTTTATGCAGCCGTTGGAC
>JBCDFK010000448.1:0-2853 GCA_039178065.1 Pseudomonadota bacterium
CGACTGCGTCCGGTTCGATCTCATAGTCTTTAAGTTTGCGATATAAAGTCGATCGACCGATCCCCAATCGCCGCGCAACTTCGCTCATTTGGCCATCATAGTGAGCGATTGCAGCCTTGATAGCCAGCATTTCAATATCAGCCAGCGAGTGTATGTGACCTGGTCCATTGAGAAAGTTGTTTGATGATGCTGATGGTTGTTCATCATTGCTATCAGCAAATCCAACCTGTACTTCGTTCAAAGGATATTCGGGCGCAAGTTTCAATTCACCAAATTCGCGCGCTTCGGATTCGGGTGATCGTATTTGGTTTTTATCCAACTGCGCAGCGATATGCGCAAAATCCTGTGCGTCCAGCTGTTCATTATCGCTGAGCACCATGGCTCTGAATATGGCATTTTCCAGTTGCCTGATGTTGCCTGGCCAATCATATGCAATCAAAAGATCAAGTGCATCTGCCGAGAATTTTGTTGCGGAAAAATTTGTTCCACTGCCGCGATGTCGGTCCATGAAATGGTTCGCCAAAGCCGCGATATCGCCTCTACGGTTTCGGAGTGGTGGAACCAATATTGGGAACACATTCAAACGGTAATACAAATCTTCGCGGAAGCGACCGTCGCGAACAGCCGCGATAAGATCGCGATTGGTTGCAGAGATCAAGCGAATGTCGACTTTTTTGCTTTTGCTCGCGCCTACAGGTTCGATTTCACCCTGCTGGATTGCACGTAGCAATTTAACCTGAGCTCCAAGCGGCAATTCCCCAATTTCGTCCAGGAAAAGCGTGCCACCATCAGCTTCGACGAATTTACCGACATGTTTCTCGGTCGCGCCGGTAAACGCACCCTTTTCATGCCCGAATAGAATGCTTTCGACCAGATTGTCTGGGATGGCACCGCAGTTGACAACGACCATAGGTTTTTTAGCCCGGTCGCCACGCGACTGTATTGTTTGTGCGACAAGTTCCTTACCGGTGCCCGATTCTCCTTCAATGAGCACCGGGATATCGGATTGCGCCGCTCTATCAATCATGGTCGATACGCGGTTCATTGTGTCTGTGGAAGCAATCATTTGCGGTCTTGCAGGCGATGAGAAAACCGCTTCAACTGATTTCTTCTCAGGCTTTTGTTTCAGCTCGGCGACTTTGAGCGCGTCGCTTAGCGATGATTTCAAACGTTCTGGCGAAACGGGCTTAACAACAAAGTCAAATGCGCCGGCTCGCATCGCGCCAATGGCGGCATCAAGACTTCCCTGTGCAGTTTGAACTATCGTCGGAACGTTTAATGAATGTTCTTCCATGTGCTTCAATACGCCGAGGCCATCTAGTCCAGGCATCATCAAATCAAGGATAATCGCGGCAATGGAAGATGATTTTTCAGCTGAAAGTGCAACAAGAGCAGCATCGCCATCTGCGCAGCACAAAGCTTCATAACCCAGCCTTTCGACCGATGCCTGAAGAAGGCGGCGTTGAACCGGGTCGTCGTCGACGACCAAAATGGTTGATTTCATGTCTTGCGTTGACAATTTAGCGCCTTAAGTTCGTGGATATGCCTACTCATTTTCAAGAGCCAATTTGGCACATGCAACTGAATACAAGGCTAAACTAAACATTAAAATTGTAGCTTTCCGCACGCCGATGCGCATATTGGAACAAATTATGCTCGTTAATCACATTGGACCTTCTATCTTGACAAAAACCGACTTGAAATTTTCAGCCGAAGCAACAGGCGCCCAGGCGCTTGATGAAAGCTTACTGCCAGAATGGCGATTGGAGGATCTATATGCCTCCATGGATGCTCCCGAACTTATTGCTGATTTTGAGCGTGCGCGGTCTCAAAGCGTTGAGTTTGAGGAAAAATGGAAAGGAAAACTAGCGGTTTCTGCTGCTAATGGTAAACTTGGCATGGCGGTTCAGGCTTTTGAAGAACTGCAGGAATTAATGGGCCGAATTGGGTCCTATGCCGGCCTTCTTTACACGGGTGATACGTCGGATCCGGCGCGCGTTAAATTTTACGGCGATGCGCAGCAAAAACTGACCGATGCCAGCTCACATTTGCTGTTTTTCGGGTTGGACTTGAATTTGCTTGAAGATGAGCAGCTGCAAAAGGCTCTGGCTGAAGATTCGCTGGCTGCTCACTATCGGACTTGGCTGGAAGATTTGCGCAAGGAAAAACCTTATCAATTAGAAGACCGTGTAGAACAATTGTTCCACGAAAAAGCGCTAACTGGCAGCAGTGCATTCAATCGATTGTTTGATGAAACAACCAATGGATTGCGATTTGAAATTGATGGTGAGCCACTGCCGCTTGAGCGCGCATTCAATCATCTACAGGATCCTGATGAACCCACGCGAGCAAAAGCGTTCAAATCAATCGCTGCGGTGTTTAATGAGAATATCCGCACCTTTAGTCTTATCACCAATACGTTGGCCAAAGACAAAGAGATTTCGGATCGTTGGCGTGGTTTTGAAGATGTGGCTGACAGTCGCCATCTAGACAACCGTGTTGAGCGCGAAGTGGTGGACGCATTGGTTGCTGCTGTGCGTGAAAGTTATCCGCGTATTTCGCATCGCTATTATGCCATGAAAGCAAAGTGGCTTGGTATGGATAAGCTGCAGGCTTGGGATCGCAATGCACCGCTGCCCGAAACGCCTGATGCGCTTGTTGGTTGGCCCGAAGCCAAGAATATGGTGCTGTCGGCCTATCATGGTTTTCTGCCTGAAATGGCTGATATTGCACGGCAGTTTTTTGATAGAAATTGGATCGATGCGCCGGCGCGTGAAGGAAAAGCGCCGGGCGCATTTGCGCATCCCACAGTGCCTTCTGCGCATCCCTATGTGTTGTTGAACTATCTTGGAA